>NZ_JBCNBW010000074.1:0-43226 GCF_050478865.1 Aeribacillus pallidus
TTTAGTTTTCAAGGAACAATCACTTTTTTTAACAGCGACTTCTTCAATATATCATAACTTGTCGAAAGAAGTCAACTACTTTTTTATTTTTTTGTTCCATCGCTTGTCTCTCGCAGCGACGTTTATAAATATAGCACGAGAATATTATCTTAGCAATACTTTTTTTAAAAAAATTTATCAAAAAATTTTTTGATGTGTTTCCCAACGTTCATAAAACCATATTTTCTTTCATACATATCCATTAAAATTAACTATTCCAATTAAGATGGGAGCGATCGTCGTTTCATGCTAACGTCCCTAGCACTATACCTTTCATTGATGATGGCCATTTATTTATTTTCGTACTCTTTCATTGAAGGCTTAAAAATAAGCGAGTCAGATGATCACGTATACGGTGGTACATTTATTTTTTCCGTCACCATGGCGTTTGTCTTTTCTGGATTGACTTATGTATTCTTATAAGTAACCGAGCTCATTTTTTCGAATGGAGCTCGGTTTTTCATTAATCATTTATCATTATTTTTCCTTTTGGACGAAGCATCGCTTTACTTTTTCGTTCATCTAATAAGAACAACGATACACCTATGATGACAATTCCTCCACCGATAACTTGGGTAAATAAAATGGGTTCGCCTAATAAAAAATACGCTAAAACAGATGCTCCAATAGGCTCAAATAAAATAGCCATGGAGATCGTAGAAGTACTCAACCATTTTAACGACCAATTGAATAAACTATGACCTAACAAGGTAGGTACTAACGCCAGAAGAACAAAATAAGCCCATTCTGCTACAGGATATGGATAAAGTTGTTCTCCAATGACTAGAACGTATAGGAACAACACGATGGCACTGATTGTATAAACAACGGTCGTATATGTGACGAGAGATAATCTTTTTCTAACATTTTGCCCAAACAATAAATAAGCTGTGACTAATGCACAGGCTAATAGAGCTAAGAAATCACCAAATAAAGCCATTCCACTAATTTGTAAGTCGCCCCAACTAATAATGACACTTCCGACAATAGCTGCAATACCACACAAAATAGCTTTTAATGATATTTTTTCTTTAAAAAATAAAAACGTTCCAACAAACGCAAAAAGTGGTTGTAGTGTTACAAGAACCGTTGAGCTTGTAACGGAAGTATAGTGAAGTGATTCAAACCACAAAATAAAGTGGAACGCTAAAAACACTCCAGCAATAATCGAAAACAGCCAATCCTTTTTTGTAATGTTTTTCAACTCATGAACGTACTTCATAAGGAAAATAGGTACCATAAAAAGAACGGCAAAAAATAAACGATAAAACGCAATTACCCCCGAATCCGCCGCTGAGACTTTTACTAAAATGGCGGATGTTGAAACAGATATGACACCAATGGCTAATGCTACATATGGATTTAATTTCGGTCCCCCCATATCCGCTCCCCCTATCCATTTAGAAAAAATATGGTAAAATAGTGAAAATAATCAACAACCATTTTACATCCTTTGAAACAATTAATCTATGTTTTATTATTTCTCACTCTTCAAAAAGGAGGGTATTGCAAATTGGAATTGATTGATATCTCTATCTTGATAAAATTAGGTATTTCTGCTGTTCTTGGACTTATTATTGGTTTGGAACGAGAATTAAAACGAAAACCCGTTGGATTAAAAACAAGTCTTGTCATATCGATTGTCAGTTGTTTATTAACAATTGTGTCCATTGAATCGGCTTACGTTTTTCCAAGCGATGAAGATGTCAACATTACGATGGATCCGCTTCGTTTAGCCGCACAAATTATTTCAGGAATCGGTTTTCTTGGAGCTGGGGTGATTTTAAGACGTGGAAATGATAGTATTTCCGGATTAACGACTGCTGCCATGATTTGGGGAGCAGCCGGAATTGGTGTTGCAGTAGGTGCTGGATTTTATATCGAAGCAATGTTCGGCGTTTTTTTATTAATTATTAGTGTAGAGTTCTTACCAGCCCTGTTTACGCTTGTTGGTCCAAAGAGATTACGGGAAAAAGAGCTATTGTTAAAAATTATTGTGACAGAGAAAAAAGATATTGCTCATATTATTAATCAAGTGCAACAACAGGACATGTCAATTCAACACATACGTATTAAAGATTTAAAAAACCAAACGCATTTCGCTGAGCTAAATATTGCGGTTGATTACCGCAAAAGAACAACGGATGTATACTACACCATTTCCAATATAAAAGGCGTTGAAAGTGTTGAAGTCGAGAGTTTATAATTTTTCCATTTCTATTTGACATTTTCCTATTTTTAAAATATGATAGTGACAACTTTCTTTTGAGTTTAGATTTAGTAATTGAGTTAGAGTTGAGATGAGTTTAGGGTAGATGAGTAGAGCAGAGCGGAGTTGAGGAATGAATGATGAACGTCTACCCAAAGTGTGTTCACTTTGGGTTTTTTTATTCCACTCATAAATCCTCAAATGATCCTCCGCCATTGTTCTCTCCAACCCGTTTGGAGGAATGAATAATGGAACCATCCTTTACTTCATTTGTTAAAGATGCGCAAAGGTATCGTACAATTCCGATCATTCAAACTTTTTATGCCGATTTGTTTACACCCATTCACATGTTTCAAAAACTGCAACACGATGCAGCTTACATTCTTGAAAGTAAAGACGAATACTCCCCTTGGTCGCGCTATTCATTTATCGGACTGAATCCGATGATGAAAATAACGGAGAAAGATGGCCATCTCCTCATTGTGGATACGATTATGAAAAATCGATTCAAGGTTTCATCGCTCCAAAAAGCGATTCAACGTGTCAGCGATTGGTTACAGATCAAAATTCCAAAAACATCCTTACCATTCATTGGAGGGGCGGTCGGTTACATCGGATACGATGCGGTTTCCACGTTCGAAAAAATACCGCCACACCCGCAAAATGACCTACACATGCCGATGTATCAATTTGTCTACGCCGAAACCGTCATTGCTTTTTGTCATCAAACAAAAGAATTAACCGTTATTCAATGGGTGCGTTTAAAAGGGGATGAAACCGAGAGAGCGCTAAAAGAAAGATACGACCACGGAATCAACATGATTAATCAGGTCGCCATGCAATTACAGCATCCTTCAACATTCCCTGCATTTCTTCTTCCCCATCAAACTATAGAAATCGATTGGGGTATCGTTACATCGAATTACAACCGGGACGTATTTTTATCACATGTCAATAAAGTGAAACAGTACATCACTAGCGGAGACATTTTTCAAGGGGTCATCTCGCAACGGTTTGCCGTTCCGGTCAAAACATCGGGATTTGATTTATATCGATATTTGCGCATCA
The DNA here is from genome assembly GCF_050478865.1 of Aeribacillus pallidus. Lineage (NCBI taxonomy): Bacteria > Bacillati > Bacillota > Bacilli > Caryophanales > Bacillaceae > Aeribacillus > Aeribacillus pallidus. The sequence goes on from NZ_JBCNBW010000074.1 coordinate 3,317, forward strand.
TTAATCCTTCACCCTATTTGTTTTACTTACCTTTTGCAGATGTTGAAATAGTCGGAAGCTCACCTGAACGACTCTTATTAGTTGAAGGGCATCACGTCGAAATTCATCCGATTGCCGGAACAAGGCGACGCGGAAAAACGAAATCTGAAGACGAGCGGTTAGCTAACGACTTAACCAATGACGAAAAAGAACAAGCCGAACATTACATGCTCGTTGATTTAGCGCGTAATGACATCGGGCGCATTGCCGAGTACGGTTCGGTCCGCGTACCTATGTTAATGGAATTAAAACGATTTTCGCATGTGATGCATTTAGTCTCTAAAGTGACTGGAACGTTGCGCTCTGATGTACATCCAATAGAAGCCCTGTTGGCCTCTTTTCCTGCCGGGACTGTCTCAGGAGCGCCAAAATTTCGCGCAATGGAAATTATTCGAGAACTTGAACCTACCGCTCGGAATTTATACGCTGGGGCCATTACCTACATCGGGTTTGACGGAAATATCGATTCGTGTATCGCCATTCGGACGATAGTCGTAAAAAATGGCACAGCTTATGTTCAAGCCGGAGCTGGAATTGTCTCCGATTCCAAACCGGAACTTGAATGGAAAGAAACACGAAATAAAGCGAGTGCACTAATTCGCACAATTACGTATGCCAACACCATTTCACTAAAGGAGGAGACCTATCAATGAAAGCTATACTTTCTAAGTGCATTAACGGAGAAACGCTATCCATTCAAGAAGCTGAACATGCGATGGACTTGATGATGACAGGAAAAGCTACCCCAAATCAAATGGCCAGCTTGTTATCCATCCTTCGTTTTCGCGGGGAAACCGTTGACGAATTAACTGGATTTTTACGTTCTATACGTCACCATATGCAAACAATCGATTGGGACGAACCTGTCATCGACGTATGTGGAACGGGTGGAGACGGGGCATCCACGTTTAACATTTCTACCGCTGCCATGCTCGTCGTCTCTTCACTTGGTATTCCCGTGGCGAAGCATGGGAATCGAGCCGTTTCTTCAAAAAGCGGGAGCGCCGATGTACTTGAAAAATTGCAACTCCCTATCCAATCTACTCCAGAAGAGGCAAAACAAGCGTTAAAAAACCATCGCATGTGTTTTTTATTTGCTCCCCTTTACCATCAAGCGATGAAGCATGTCGTCAAACCCAGAAAAGAAATCGGTTTTCGTACCGTTTTTAATATGCTTGGGCCACTTGCGAACCCTGCTCGTAGCACGCGTCAAGTCATTGGCGTGTTTTCTAACGAGGCGGCATACAAAATGGCGAAAACCTTGCAACAAACCGATGCAGAACATGTTCTTTTCGTGACCGGTCAAGATGGATTAGATGAACTAACGGTTACAACGGCTACGAATATCATTGAACTAAAAGACGGCCACCTAGCATCGTACTCGATAACACCTGAGGAAATTGGCATCCCTCGAGGAGCTTTAACCGACCTCCAAGTACAGTCGGTGGAAGAAAGCGCCGCCCTTATTGAACGCGTGTTACAAAACGAAGCAAACGAAAGTGCTATGAACATCGTGTTAGTCAATGCCGGTGCCGCTATTTATGTAAGTGGGGCTGTTTCCACTATTCAAGAAGGCGTCCATGAAGCCCGTAAAGCCATCACCACCGGACGTGCATACCAACATTTTAAACAAATGCAACGAAAGGAAGAACGTTATGCTGCAACAAATTATTGAAACGAAAAAAGAAGAAGTCTCCCAACTGACTCTTCCAGAAAAAACGAATTTACCGCACCGATCATTATACAAAGCGTTTAACCGCCGGAAACGTCCTGTCGGTTTGTTAGCCGAAGTTAAACAGGCCTCTCCTTCAAAAGGAAAATTAACCTCTTCGTTTAAACCGTTATTAATTGCTCATGCCTATGAACAAGGCGGGGCGGATGCGATTTCGGTGTTAACGGATCGAACCTTTTTTCAAGGAGCGCCAGAACTCGTGACGACGATTAAACAAAAAGTGAATCTTCCAGTCTTACGAAAAGACTTTATTATTCATCCGAAGCAAATTGAAGAAAGTGTGCGTATTGGGGCAGATGCGATTTTACTCATTGCGGAAGTATTGCCCCCAAAACAGCTGCAAGAGTTATACGTACAAGCACACGAACAAGGGCTCGAATGTTTAGTAGAAGTCCATTCCGTCTCTTCCCTTGTGCAACTCCTCGATGTGTTTACGCCAAAAATGATCGGAGTGAACAATCGTAACTTGTATACGTTTGAAACATCAATTGACCAAACGATGCAAGTAGCTCCATACCTTCCGAAAGATACGTTGTTTATCAGTGAAAGTGGGATTCAATCCTACATAGACATTCAGCTATTACAACAAGCGGGAGCTGATGGAGTCTTAGTTGGAGAAGCGCTAATGAGAGAGGAAGACAAAGTGGCCGCCATCCAACGGTTAATGGGGGATGCCGATGCTTCTTAAATTTTGCGGTGTTCAAACGATGATGGATTATGGTTTAGTAGTACAAAGTCAAGCAGATTATATCGGTTTTATTTTTGCTCCTAGTAAACGGAAAGTAAATCCTGAAGAAGTAGGAGATTGGGTCAGACGAATCGGTACCAATCAGAAAAAATTAGTCGGGGTATTTGTTAATGCAGAGGAAACCGAGATTGCCCAAGTCCTACACTCGGTTCCGTTGGATGTATTGCAGCTGCACGGCAATGAGATGCCTACAGTTGTTCAGAAGGTAAAAAAACGATTCAATCTTTCGATTTGGAAGGCACTTCCCCATGGACCGAATACGATGCCTTTGATGAAAAAATATCACGGATTCGTTGACGGATTTTTAATTGATACAAAGGTAAAAGGGGCATTTGGCGGTACTGGTCAATCGTTCGACTGGACGCATGTTCCCGTATATATTAAGGAATCTCACCATCTAGAAGTACCTTGTTTCATTGCCGGTGGGATTCATGCTATGAATGTGGAAGGTTTACTTACGTACGCCCCAGATGGCATTGATGTCTCAAGTGGGATTGAAAAAAATGGACAAAAAGATCGAATGAAAATTCAAGTAATCGAACGGAAGGTGAAACGAAATGACATATACACTCCCTGACAAACGAGGAAGATTCGGAACGTTCGGAGGGCAATATGTTCCAGAAACGTTAATGGTCCCGCTAAAAGAAATTGAACAAGCGTTAGAAGAAGCAATGCAAGACGAACAATTTATTCATACGTATCGGGCAACCCTTCAAGAGTACAGCGGGCGCCCAACAGCGTTAACTTTTGCTAAAAACGTGACGAAAGAACTGGGCGGTGCCAAAATTTATTTAAAACGCGAAGATTTAAATCATACTGGAGCCCATAAATTAAACAACGCCATCGGCCAAGCGCTATTAGCTCAGCGGATGGGAAAGAAATGCTTAATTGCAGAAACCGGCGCTGGTCAGCATGGGGTTGCCGCCGCTACCGTTGCGGCTCGCTTTGGAATGACGTGTAAAGTGTTCATGGGAGAAGAAGATACGAAGCGACAAGCGTTAAACGTGTTTCGGATGCAGCTTCTTGGAGCGGAAGTCATTCCTGTCACAAGCGGAACTCGAACGTTAAAAGACGCCACGAATGAAGCGATTCGCTATTGGGTACAGCACTGTGAGGATCATTACTATATGATTGGTTCTGTCGTGGGGCCTCATCCATATCCGAAAATGGTTCGTGATTTTCAACGTATCATTGGCGACGAAGCAAAAGCCCAATTTTTAGCCTATGAAGGGAAGTTACCACATACCGTTGTGGCCTGTGTGGGCGGCGGCAGTAACGCGATTGGTATTTTCACCCCTTTCATTGAAGATGACGTACAGCTCGTTGGTGTAGAAGCAGGAGGAAAAGGAATCGAGACGCCGCTTCATGCCGCGACAATGACGAAAGGTTCAAAAGGAGTGATTCACGGTTCGATGACGATGTTACTCCAAGATGAACACGGCCAAATCCAAGAGCCGTATTCTATCTCGGCTGGACTCGACTATCCGGGGGTCGGCCCGGAACACGCCTATCTAGCCGAAAGGGGCCGCGTGTCGTATGAAACCGTGACCGATACAGAAGCGTTAGAAGCGTTACTGATGCTGACAAAATTTGAAGGAATTTTACCAGCAATTGAATCGGCCCACGCCCTCGCAAAAGCTTTTGCGTTAGCGAAAAAACTCCCTCCAGGGGATACGATTCTTGTTTGCTTATCGGGTCGTGGAGACAAAGACGTTTATACGTTAATGAAGGAATTGAATGGAGGGGAAAACGATGCACATACCCGTATCTAAACCGTACTTTATCCCGTTTATTACAGCAGGCGACCCTCATCCAGAGGCGACCATTGAATTAGCTCTTGCCTTGCAAGCAGAAGGTGCCGCTGTGTTAGAGCTTGGGGTCCCCTACTCCGACCCGCTTGCTGATGGACCTGTCATCCAACGGGCTTCCAGTCGTGCCTTAAAACAAGGAATGACACTCTCCCGAACGCTCGAACTGGTTGGCAAGATGCGTAAACGTGGGGTACACCTCCCTATTGTTCTATTCACTTATTACAACCCAATTCTCGCCTTTGGAGAAGAACGGTTTGCCAATGTCGCCAAACAAGTAGGTGCAAACGGTGTTCTCGTTCCAGACCTCCCTTATGAAGAGGGGGCTGCTTTTCGAAATATTTGTCGGAACCATGGGCTTGCGTACATTTCATTAGTCGCCCCAACCTCACAATCACGTATTGAAAAAATCGCTAACGAAGCCGAAGGATTTTTATATTGTATTTCCTCTCTCGGAGTAACCGGTACCCGTGACACATTTTCGAAGGAACTAAAATCTTTTGTCGATACAGCTAAAAAATACAGCCCTGTTCCCGTCGTCGTCGGCTTCGGCGTGTCTAAACAAGAGCAAATCGCCCATCTTTTGACGTTTAGTGACGGCATCGTCATCGGTAGTGCGCTCATTCGTCGTATTGAAGAATTACACGACTTGTTATATGAACCGGCCATGCGACATAAAGCGGTTCATCAATTCCGGCAGTTTGTTCGTGAGTTAATTGCTCCGATTCTTGCGATGGATACGTTTAATAGATAAAGATGAAAGTAGTATGCTTGAGGTGTGAATCCCTCAAGCTTTTTTGTATTAAAAAGGAAATTAATGCGTTTTTGTAGAATAATTTTATTAAAAAGTAAAGATAGATGCGAGGGTGATTTTTATGCATATGGGGGATGTTATATTTCAACTATTCATTTTTCTTATGCTTATTTTATTTTTTGTTTCCTTTGCCTTTTTTATTTCATCATTATTAAAAAACCAACGACAAAAAGTTCAATCAAGTAAACATCTAGAGCAAAAGCTCGACCGAATCATTGAGCTGTTGGAAAAGAAAAAATGAGGAATAGTCAAAAACGTACAGCTATCCAACTAACGACTTGTTTCTATTGCTGGAAATAAAGGCGTTTATTTTTTACAAAGCGGTGCACAGGACAGGTAACCAAACAATATATATGATGATAGCATCAAAGAGAAAGGATGTTTGCCTGTGCCCGAAATTTATTGGGGTGTTGATTCAGCGGAAGTGGTCACAAAGAATTTATACAACTGTGTGTTAAATAATTTTGGCAAACCTTTGTTTTGGGGACGATATTTATCCACGGTTACTGGGGCATCAGAAGGACTTATCCAAGAAGAAATCGACCTTCTCCATAACAGCGGGACCAAAATTCTACCCATTTATAATAATTTCACGTCTTCGATCGGGTACCAAACCGGACGCATTACAGCCCAAAACGCGATTTTTCACGCGCGCCGGTTAAATGTTCCAAAAGGGACGCCTCTTTTTGCCAATGTCGAACGCTTTTTTGATGTGAACAGCTCATGGATACTCGGGTGGTTCGACCGATTGATCCTAAGTCCCTACCTACCTGGTTATTACCTCGACCCGACGGAAGGGAATTTTAGTGACGCCTTTTGTTCAGCTGCCACTGAAAATCCACAATTACTGACCCATTCGATTTTATGGAGTGCTGAACCCGAACCAGGCGTTACGAAGGCAAGAGAAGCTCCTACATTCAATCCAAAGAAACCACCATGTAATGGTAACGTCTGGGCTTGGCAATACGGGAGGGACGCCAAAACATGCCCTATTGACACGAATTTAGCGACAAAAGAATTGTACGAAAAATTGTGGTAAAGTCCCCAACCGAATTCATTCGTGGATTCGGTTGGGGTTTTTTCACACGTTTTGTTTCAACAATTGAATCGCCTTTTGTATATCCACATCTTCTACAAGATGCGCCGGTGTCCACGGGATATAAATATCAGGTAGAATACCGACATTGGTCATTCCTTCCCCTTTATCAATCCTTGTTAGCCTTGATGTTGGGTACCATAATTCGAACGTGTCTTTCCATTTCATGCCTACAAGATTGGAGTAGTCGTTGAGTCCAGCAGTAGGCCGGCCTATGACTGTGACTTTGGCGGATGTTTTACAAAGCTCGACAAATGAATCCCCCGCACTGCCACAAGTCACATCTGTTAAAACGATCACTTGTTTTGGTGATGCTTTTCCCTTAAAAATGACCTGCTCCGCTACTTCAGAAAAATCAAAGGGCACAAACCCTTTCCCGCGATGCTTTTCCCATTCGTTTCGGAACACACGCAATACCTTTTGCATAATTGGATCTTTTACCGATTTCAAAATTTCATCCAACTCTTTGACAGCTAGCTGATAATTTCGCTCCGTACAATTGAAGAGCATCCTTGATTCGCTTTTATCACTTAAATTAACGAATCGCTCCTCAAAAAGATAAGGTAACAAAGAAAAATACGCGGAATCACTACCACCACGATTCACCCTGACATCGATAATTAACTGTTGACTTTGGTCGAGTTCTTCTACATGATCTTTTATTAACTGGTTAATCGCATCTGGATTTGTAAAGTCGGTGAGGGTCATGAGCAACAAGTCGTCTTGTAACTTCTCCAATGTGTACTTTGGCACATACGGTTCTATTTCGTATCGTTTCAGCTTTAAAGTACGATGATTCCCATTTCGATCCTCCACTTCACACGTGTGAAATTGAGGTAGGATCTTGTTCCACTTTTCACGTTCGGGGTGATGTTCAAAGAGGGCTCTTTGATGTAATTGGGCCAGTTCGGGAATCGACTTGTCGTCCAGTGAAATAATCCGTTCTCCTACTTTTACCCGTTTTTCTTTCCCTACATGGGTAATAAATAAATGGTCGCCATACCTTCTAACTTGAAAACCACAATCAGACCGTTTCTGCTTATGGCTGTTTACTAATTGAAAGTACATATGCGGATCTTTAAAATCGAGCAAATAATCTTGAACGATCTCGACAAATTGTTCTGGTGTAAGTGAATCATTTTCTTCTAACCTCTTAATTTTTTCAGCATATTTATTCGGATCATCCCACCCTTTCTTGTCTAAGCAACCAGCATAATCGTTATGCATAATCGAGACGATTTCTTCAAAAATGGCTGAGTACATCTTCCCTTCCCCTTTTCCTGAATATCAATATATATTTTATAAAATTTGGTAATCAAGACACCGAAAAATTGAAAAGATGAAACCGCCTTTAAAGTCGCCTAGAGCAATGTAAACCAGAAACACAAAAAGAATGATAAGGGGGGTAGAGTGGGGGAAAGCTGTTTAATTCATAGTTAAGTCTTCCTTTTTTATACGATTGTGGTCCCCAATACATAATACTTATTAAAAATCTCCTCTAAGTTTACATCTGTGGAGTAAACGTTGTCCCCTACGATATTTGTAGTCATGGTAAAACGGGGTCACTTTGGTCCGTTTCGTAAAATGCTACTCCAAATTTTTGTTAGCTTAGAAACACTTGTGTTCGTTATCATCGGAAGTTTTATACTATTTTTTATTGGAGGATTAGGAACATTTTTGCGGAGAATTTATTAATAACAACTTTTATGAAATTTTTTAGGGTGTCCCATAAGTAAAGGGATCCCTTTTTTGATACCATTTATACGAACATAACATTGATAACACGTATAAATATTTTATCCTGTTTGAATGAGAACAACCTTTTGAGCCAGCCCTCTTATTATGGAGCATATCGTGCTCGAACTGGTGACCTCTACGTGCAATTGTTTATATATATTTTTATAATATAAGGGACCATTTCTCCATCACATTGGTTGAAACCTCATCCAAGAAAAATAGCCCCATAAATCAACGCACTACTTATAACATAAACAGGGTGAATCTTCCATTTTTCTAAGAGGAAGAAACTTACGACTCCAATGATGACGGTTTGCCAAAGTCCAATTCCATTGTAAGCCGTACTAAAAAAACTAATGGTCATGATCCCTAGTAGTACGGCAATTGCTGGGCGCACGAGATTCGTCAACTTCTTCACTTTTGGAGAATCTTTATACTTCATTAAGAGACTAAGCAACAGAAGCATCATTATTAATGAAGGGGCGACCGTTGCAAAAACTCCGACAGCAGCTCCTAGAATCCCTGCTTGCTGGTACCCAATATATCCAGCCATCTTGGTGGCAATTGGACCAGGTAACGCGTTCGCCAGAGCCAAAACCTCACTAAATTCATTTACCGTTAGCCATCCATACCGGTCAACCACTTCATTTTCAACAAGTGGAATAGATGCTGGACCTCCACCGTACCCTAGTATCCCTGGAATAAAAAAGGCTAAAAAAATTTGAACATAAATCATGAAGCTTTCACCTGCTTTTCTTCTCTTGATGTTCGCGAGAGAAGAGCGAATAATAGTAAAGCCAAAATCACAATTGCAGGGTGTATGCCTAAGACGGACAGTAACAATACACATCCTACTAATAAAGTAATTGTTCGTTTCCAACCAAGGCTCTTTTGTGATTTCTTCACAAAATCCCAGGTAAGAACGCCGAGCATGACACCTACGACAGGAACGACTGCTTGAGACATCCCTTGTACCCACGGTTTGTCTTTATATGAATTTAATACAGAAAGGAAAAACACCATGAGAATTATGGTTGGTAGGATACTAGCTAATACCGCGTTGATCATTCCGAACGCACCGCCAACTCTCCAGCCAATATAACCGGCCATCTTAGTGGCAATCGGACCAGGCAATGCATTTCCAAGCGCTAGAACATCTGAGAAGTCATCATCATTCATCCATTTATATTTTTCAACTACTTCTTTATAAACTAGCGGAATGGAGGAAGGTCCTCCTCCATACCCTAATATACCAACGCGAAAAAAAGCTATAAAAATATGCCATTGTGTCAACGTTGTCACCCTTTTTTATAATTAATAAATAAATTTTTTACCAGGCGGCAATTGCTCCATCTGTACGCGATTCTGTTCCACCCATTAGTACTCCCGTTTGCCAGTCTCTCCAAATAATCTGGCCACGTCCAAATGCGCCATGGTCGGTGGCTACTTGAATATCATGTCCTTTTCTCGCAAGAGCTTGCGCAATATGATTTGGGAAATGAGGTTCAACTAATACTTTCCTCTCTTTCATCCACTGCCATCTTGGAGCATCTAATGCCGCTTGGGGGTTAAAATGAAAATCAATCGTATTCATAATCACTTGGAAATGACCTTGAGGTTGCATGTAGCCCCCCATGACACCAAACGGTCCGATAGCTTCGTCCCCTTTTGTTAAAAATCCAGGAATAATGGTGTGATACGTTTTCTTGCCTGGCTTCAGTGCATTCGGATGTTCCGGATTGAGCGAGAAATCATGCCCCCGGTTCTGTAGGGCAATTCCTGTTCCTGGAATGACAATACCTGAACCGAATCCCATATAATTGCTCTGTATATAAGAAATCATATTTCCTTCTTCATCTGCTGCAGCTAAATACACAGTTCCCCCTTTAGGAGGTTCATAAGCTTGTGGTAAAAGAGCCTCTTCTCCGATAAGATCTCTTCTTTTTTTTGCGTATTTTTCAGACAATAATTCTTCTACGGATAGTGGCATATCTTTTTCTTCTGTAATAAACGCTTTTCCATCTGTAAATGCCAGTTTCATCGATTCAATTTGCTTGTGATATGTATCCACTGCGTCCTTCTCATAAAAATCGAAACCTTTTACAATATTAAGTGCCATTAAAGCCACAAGTCCTTGACCATTTGGTGGGATTTCCCATACATCGTATCCTCTATAATTCGTTGAAATTGGCTTTACCCATTCTGCCTTGTATTCAGCTAAGTCATCTTCGGACAAAAATCCACCATGTTTTTTAATATAGGAAGAAATTTTTTCAGCTAGCTCTCCTCTGTAAAAACTTTCTCCTTCCGTTTCTGCAATCGATGTTAATGTCGATGCATGACCAGCAGAAGACCACATTTCCCCAATAAATGGGGCTCTGTTCTTTGGAGCAAATGTGTCAAACCAAGGTTGAAATTCTTTTCCTTTCAACAATGCTTTAAATTTTTTATAGGATAGTCCCCAATACTTTCCTAGGGTCGGGCTAATGGGATATCCTTCTTCAGCATAACGAATGGATGGAGCTAACACTTCTTTCAAAGGGAGTTTTCCAAATTTTTTCGAAAGCTCTACCCATGCTGCCGGGGCACCAGGAACCGTAATAGGGATCACTCCATGGACCGGCATGGACTCATTGCCTAGTTCTTTTACCGCTTCAATGGAAATGGATTTTGGAGAAGGTCCACTGGCGTTAAGTCCATGTAATTTCCTTTTTACCCAAACGAGTGCAAACGCATCGCCTCCAATTCCATTCGAGGTAGGTTCGACAACCGTTAAGGCAGCCGCTGTTGCAATCGCTGCATCAATCGCATTCCCACCTTTTTGCAAAATCTCTAACCCCGCCTGAGCGGCTAATGGCTGAGACGTCGCTACCATACCTTTTTTAGCAAACACCGTATTCCGAATGGACGGATAAGGCTGAAATAAATAATCCATTTTCATGAAAGTTCACTTCCTTTTTCTACATGATGGCATGCGACAAAATGATTATTCCCCTTATTTCTCCATTCCGGTTTTACTTGTTTACATACCTCTGTCGCTAATGGACAGCGTGTATGAAAAGCACACCCAGATGGTGGATTGGCTGGATTGGGAATTTCACCTAGCAAATGAATTCTCTGATGATTTCTTCCAGGGGAGGTTACTGATGAAATTTAAATATCGATTGATCATAGGGTTTATCGGTTGTTTACTTCTTTTTGTCTTTGGAATTACCCGTATGTTAAATGATTCATTAAGCAATGGTTCTCTTATTTTTGCCCTTATATCTGTAATCGGTTCACCTATTGCAGCAATCGCTATAGCAATAAACTACAAGAGGCTTAGTAATTGAATAAACGATCCTCATCAGCATTACCCAAAAATGTAAAAAAGGACATAATCCATATTACAGGTTTGCGCCTGTTTGTTAAATTTTAAAGTTATTCAAACTAGGATAACGATATGATTCACTTACGGTTGACACGAAAAATCAGTTTCTATTTCTAAACCTTTTTCAGCTTTAGCATTTTTATATCTTCATTACATTTTCTTTAATAACTAATTCCGACTTTTGCTTTTTAATTATGATTACAAATAAACTCGCCAATAAGCAAAAGATTCCCGCTAAAAAGAATGCCCATGTGTAAGAATTAAATATCTTATAGATAAGACCTCCACCGTATGCGGCGACTGCTGCACCTGCTTGGTGAGACGCAAAAATCCACCCGTAAATAATTCCACTTTTCTCTATTCCAAAGACTTGCCTTGAAATACTAATCGTTGGGGGCACAGTCGCAATCCAATCTAAACCGTAAAAGACAGAGAAGATCATTAGTAGGATGATAGAGCCTTCTTTTAGCGCATAAGTAAGTAATACTAGAGAAGCTCCTCTTAGACCGTAATACCAAAACAACTACCACCGGTTATCTAGTCGGTCTGATAACCATCCAGATATAGTTGTTCCAATTAAATCAAAGATTCCCATAAATGAAAGCAAAGAAGCTGCTGTTACAACAGGTATTCCATAGCTAATACAGTAAGAAACAAAATGCGTCCTAATTAAACCACTCGTTAAAAGCCCACAAATAAAAAAACTACCCGCTAACAGCCAAAATTCCTTCACTTTTACAGCCTCAAATAAAGACTGGAACGCGATAACAATAGGATTTTTCTTTTGAACTACAGTAGTCTCTTTTGGTTCTTCTTCAAAGCCATATGGAAAAATGCCAAGACAAATAAAATTTTGCTAACTCTTTGTTTTTAATTTAAATTATCCCAAGTAATCATCTAAACTTAGCTAGAGTGTGTTCTTTATCTACTTTTCTTTTAGCTTGATATCTTCCTACACTTCAATCAATTAAGGTAAATAAATATCTTTTTCCATCTTTTTACCATTAGCTTTAGCATTAAGAAAAATCATATGACCTATAAACGCAAAAATGATGATAAATAATATCACAATAGATACGAGTTTATTTACTTCAAATGAAGTCATTACTTGAATTCCGATATATAATCCTACTCCCCAAATGATGATTCTTGAAACCTAATTTAACCGTCTTAACAATGTTCCCTGTGTATCAATTCTCCCAATTACATGACCAGCAACAGCTAACCCTAAAAACCATAACCAGGATACAAAAATACAGGCTAAGCTGAAAGCTAACTTTTGCGGTCCCTCATAATTTAATGAACTTGTACCAATAACACCAATCGTATCTAAAATAGCGTGAGGATTTAGTAAAGAAACAGACATAGCAAACAGTATTTGTTGCTTTATTGTCATTTGGCGGTGATTATTATCTGTTGATGAAGGATCACTGTTCCAAATGCTCCAACCCATATAAAGTAAAAATAAGAAACCGCTCATAAAAATTCCTAGTTTTAGCCAAGCAAATGTAAGAACAACCACAGAAACTCCTAAAACAGCTAAAGAAATAAGTAACGTGTCACATAATGATGCAACTAATACGACGGGTACAGTCCTGATAAAAGGCTTCTGTGTTGCCCCCTGGTTAAATACAAAAACATTTTGGGCACCTAATGGTAAAATAAGCCCAAAAGCTAATAGTCTCCATGTACAATAGGCTCAAGCATATAATCACCTTTTTAAATGTTTTTTTATAAAGTTGAATTTGAAGATATTATAGATTAGGAACTGGGGAACTTTCTACAGATTTATTACCTACTAAACAAAATGTTTTTGGCGATAATTTCTCTCTTTAAATAGTCTTCTATTATGGTTTTCTTTCAGTTACCATTAATGCATCATCATATCTGTACGTACTGAATGAACCTCTCCTATCTACACTTCGCTTAGATGTGGGAGACTTTTCGGTAAACATGTTAAAACAATTAATTCTGAATATAAAGGATTTCAAACCATATTATAGAAAATAACAGTAAACAATTCCAAAAGGAGGATGTTTTAATGAGCGAATCTTTAATCAATGGAATCCACTACTTTAGAATTCCTGTTATTGATTTAGGTGAATCCGTAAAATGGTATACGGAATGCTTAGGTTTCAAATTAAGACATAATAGAGGCGACTTAGCTGTTTTGGAGTTAAAGACGGGTCCATTGTTAGTTTTGGTTCAAGCAGATAAAGATTCCCGCGGGCATTTTACTATAAATGACCAACCTGAATTTTCAGTAGGGTTCACGACTTCAGAAATCGAAAAATTACATAAACATTTATCTGATCACGGTGTAGAAGTTGATGAAATACAAATGGATAATGGACATCACTTTTTTTACTTTTATGACCCAACTGGTAACAAGCTTCAAGTCCATAATTAAAAAATTATATTTATAAAAGGTTAACTACTGTAGGATACTTCTGCAGTTTTTTTGTGTTTAGAAACTTCATTCCCTATTTATAAGTAATCCGGATGGTGAATGCACTTTTATTAACGATACCGGCAATTCCAAGTGGTGACATTGGAATCATGGGCTAGCGGTGTAATGAGACCGATTTTTGAGGAAATTCCATGGTCTTGGCTGTATTTTGTCACCTTTATCTTGTTTGGTACTTTTATTATTTTTAACTTGCTCGTCGGAGTTATTGTCAATAATGTTGAAAAAGCACATGACATGGATGATGAAACAGATGCTAAAAAAACAACATCTAAAGAGGAAGAATCAGCTGCTTTACGAAACGAAAATCCGGATTAAAACGGTTGATTGTAAAGATGCAAAGGTCGGATCCCTTACAAAATAGATCAAGCTAGTGGTGACTACCACTAGCTTTTTCCGTGGTTGGCTATATTAATTGGAAGGTCCTTTTTATTAATGTTCTTGATTTTATGGTTCGTACTCTCTGCTTTTGGTTTTATAAGGTGTTGAAAGTTTAATAAAATGTGAGCTTCCCAAGTTTTTATGGTCTTTGCTATTTTATGATAAGTAATCACTAATAATAATAATAAATCATTGTTAGAGAGATTAAGGAGAACCGAATCATAAGTAAATGAGGTTTGTGCCAAAGCTTGATAATCGATTACATAAGAATTTAAAGATGCCCCACAAATTAGACGTTGAAATAAGTTACTTGTATCCCCAGGCTTGCTAACTTAGTCTTGGTTTTTCTGAAAATCTGCAGCCTTATTGATCATGTGATCACCCCCATCTCATTTCCATTTTGTACTGTTTTACGAAAACTCAGTAAAAATAGGCCTTTCAATCAGTAACAATACCCAATTATCATTCATATTTTGTTGGGGAGAGTACTCGAAGTATTGTCAGATTTATCTGTTAAACAATTGTTTTTCAGAGGATATTCGCTCTGTTTCCCTTTTCGTGTTGCTGGCAACCCTTATGAATTTAAATACGGAGGTATGAAAATGAATAATTTCCATAGGGAACTTCAAATGTTGAATGTTGGTGATTTCCAGGCGAGTGAGGCAGTTCCTTGGAACCAAAACTATTATATTGATTCGGCTCGACAATGCGGTGGTTTTGGTCGTTGCTCTTTTAGTTGCTTTTTTAGTTGCTTTTTTTGCTTTAACTGCTCTAACTGTTTTCGTTGCGGCGGTCGTTGCGGTGATCGCTGTGGTGGTCGTTGCGGTGATCGCTGCGGTGGTCGTTGTGGCAATCGCTGTGGTGGTTAATCATTCCAGTTTTCTAAAGAAAAACTTATTGCCTAAGAAGCCCCTGCATGAGTTGTTGCAGGGGCTCTTCTCTTTAAGATTAGACATAACAGACAAAATGCGGTTCATAGGATGATAGTGAAAGTAATTGATGCAGATTCGAGAACAGCTTACAGGTAAGGAGGAGCAGAATGACAAATTTGACCCCTTCTATGCGTCTGAAAGTGAAAAGGGATACGTTTTTTCTCCCTGATTCAAACAGCGGTGTGTATATTCGAAACAACTTAAGTTCGTTCCGTATGGAAGGCAGTATGATCGATAAGTGGGTTGAAAAACTGATACCGATGTTCAATGGGGAGTACACGTTGGGGGATTTGACAGACGGATTGCCGGGACCATATCGGGATCGGGTGTATGAAATTGCAGAAGTGCTGTACCGAAACGGGTTTGTTAGGGACGTGAGCCAAGACCGTCCGCATCAATTAGCTGATCAGATTCTTAAAAAGTATGCTTCTCAAATTGAATTTTTGGACAGTTTCGGTGATTCGGGCGCGTACCGTTTTCAAGCCTATCGTCAGGCCAAAGTGTTGGCGGTCGGCTCTGGCCCTTTTTTTATCTCGTTGGTTTTTGCGTTGATTGAATCTGGATTGCCCAAGTTTCACGTGTTGGTTACGGAAACTGTGCCAACTAATCGGCAGCGGATAGTGGAACTGGTGTTACATGCCCGTAAAACGGACCCCGAGGTAGTGATAGAAGAGGTCACACTGCAGAAGGAGGAGGAACGTTCTTGGCGGCAGATTGTGCAGCCGTTTGATTCGATTTTGTATGTGTCGCAGGATCGCGATGTAGAGGAACTTCGACTTCTTCATACGGTTTGTAGAGAAGAGAAGAAGATGTTCCTCCCCGCCATATGTCTGAAGCAGGTGGGACTGGCAGGTCCGCTAGTCTCCCCAGACTCTGAAGGATGTTGGGAGTCTGCATGGCGCTGCCTGCACCAATCCGCGCTTAGCAAAGATCAGCCATTAGACACTTTCTCTTCAACAGCAGGAGCGATGTTGGCCAATGTGATTGTGTTTGAATTGTTTAAAAAGGTTACCGGAGTGACCGAATCGGAACAAAAGAATCAATTCTTCCTGCTTGATTTGGATACATTGGAAGGAAACTGGCATTCGTTCATGCCTCATCCGTTGGTGACTGGACGTATGACAGCCGAATGGGTTCAAGATTTCGATTTGCGGCTCGAACAGAGAGCAAGCCGAGGTGAACCGAGCGAATTGTTTCTTTACTTTAGCCAGTTGACATCGGAGAAATCGGGGATTTTCCATATTTGGGAGGAAGGAAATTTAAAGCAGCTGCCGTTAGCCCAGTGCCGCGTTCAGACAATTGACCCGTTATCGGAGGGACCGGCTGAGCTGTTGCCAAGCATTGTATGTACAGGTCTGACACATCAGGAGGCACGTCGAGAAGCCGGCCTGGCCGGAATTGAAGCGTATGTGTCGCGAATGATCAGTGAGCTCGTTACGGCTCTACCTCCACATCAGCAAGTAGACAGTACTATGGTAAAACCGCAGGAATTTATTGGTGTTGGAGCGGGTGAAACGTTTGCGGAAGGTGTTTGCCGTGGGTTACAAAAATATTTGGCTGAGGAACTTAGAAAGCAACAGATCGCTCAGAAGAATTCTGTCTCTCGGGTGCAGTTGAGTACGGTAGAAGATGAGCGCTGCCGGTATTATTTGCAAGCACTGACAACAATGCAGGGAGCACCAATAATCGGCTTAGGAGAGAAAGTGGCCGGCTTCCCTGTGGTATGGGTTGGAACGAACGGTCGCTGGTATGGTAGTGTAGGTTTGAATATAACATTGGCGTTACAGAAAGCGCTACAACAGGCAATTATGAAAGCACAAAACGAAGAGGATTGTCTCACGATACAAGCTTTGGAGGTTTCATCCGTACCTTTGGAAAAAAAGGTGCCGCTAAGCCTTGTAGTCCCTACATGTGAAGAGACGACACAATCTGAGGTCTTACAGTCCGCAATGCAGGTGTTGGAACGAAACCACAAGCGGCTCTTGGTCTTTGAACTAGCGCTGGAACCATTTTTGAGAAAGGAATTGGCAGGAGTGTTTGGTGTATTGGTGCGAGAGGAGGAATCCCGGTGAGTGCTATCGTGGTGGTTGTCGGAGAAGGGTTATTGGCTGATTTTGTGTGCGAAAAACTGCCTACCCAATACCAGGTAGTTCGTCGAACCGACTTCGAGGCAGGCGTACCGGAAGCAACCGATTTGGTTCTAGTATTGCACGATGGCTGGAATCCATCGGTTCATAAAAAAGCGGAAGAGGTGTTACGACCAATCGGTATCCCTTGGCTGCGAGGCTTTGTTTCATTTGGTGAGGGGGTGATTGGTCCACTGGTAAGCCCGGGTACGCCGGGGTGCTCTCAGTGTGCAGACACGCGTCTATTAATGGCAGGACGCGACCGTAAAGAGATGTGGGAGATGCAACAGAAGCTGGCGAAGCAAGGAGGAATATCGTGTGACGCGTGGGTATCTCGCACGGGACTTTTGCAGATGGCTTACTTGCTAGCGGAGGAGGCACAGAGGGTCTTACAAGGCAGCTTGCCCCGCTCGGAAGGACGGGTGTTTTTGCTTAACCTAAAAACACTGGAGAACTCATGCCACTTTATTTTACCCGATTCGTTGTGTGCAGTCTGTAGTCCTTTACCTGACGATTCATCGACAGCAGCCCAAATTTCACTGAAACCAAGTCCAAAAATCAGCCCCGATAGTTACCGTTGCCGTACGATGGACGATCTCAATAAAGTTCTGCGTAAAGACTATCTAGATCACCGGACCGGATTTTTGAATGGTAAAATATATGAATTCGCGACGCCGTTTGCTGATGTCATCGTAAACCTACCTTTGTTCACGGCAGATGAGGGAGTAGCAGGCCGGACTCATTCATATGCGGTAAGCGAGTTAACTGCCATTTTGGAGGGCTTGGAGCGGTCCTGCGGTATCGCCCCCCGTGGAAAACGGACAGTGGTGCATGATAGTTTCCGTAATCTGAGAGATCAAGCTCTCAATCCTGTCAAAG
This sequence comes from Aeribacillus pallidus, assembly GCF_050478865.1. NCBI lineage: Bacteria > Bacillati > Bacillota > Bacilli > Caryophanales > Bacillaceae > Aeribacillus > Aeribacillus pallidus. The sequence continues at coordinate 21,446 of NZ_JBCNBW010000074.1, forward strand.
TAGGGGTACACGCGAAAGAACAGTATGAACAGCCCGGTTTTCCATTTAAACCGTTTCATCCTGATCGCCCAATGAATTGGGTATGGGGCTATTCGTTTTTACAAGAGCGTCCGATTCTGGTTCCAGAGTTGCTTGCCTATTACAGCTTGGGTTGTGGACAGGGGTTTGTCTATGAAACGTCCAACGGATGCGCGTTAGGCGGGAGTTTGGAGGAGGCTATTTTCTACGGTATTTTGGAAGTGGTGGAGCGTGATTCGTTCCTGATGACTTGGTACGCGCAGCTGTCTCTCCCGCGTCTTGACCCTTATTCTGCTAACGATCAAGAATTGCAGTTGATGGTCGATCGTGTAAGGGCGGTGGCGGGATATGATCTGCATTTGTTTAACTCGACGATGGAGCATGGAATTCCAAGCGTTTGGGCGTTAGCGAAAAATAGGAAGCAAAAGGGATTGAATATCATTTGTGCGGCTGGAGCTCATCCAGACCCGGTACGGGCGGTGAAAAGTGCGGTTCACGAGTTGGCTGGTATGATGCTGACGCTTGACGAGAAATTAGAAGCCAACCAGGAGGAGTATGTGCGAATGTTACAAGATTCTTCCCTTGTCCAGAAGATGGATGATCATGGAATGCTGTACGGTTTACCACAAGCGGAAGAGCGCCTACAGTTTTTGCTGGATGATAGTCGTCCGTTGCGAACGTTTCACGAGGAATTTAAGTGGAAGGCGAGACATACAGACCTGACCGATGATTTGCAGGACATTCTTCAGGTATTTCGTGGATTGAACCTTGATGTGATTGTGGTGGACCAGACCACATCGGAAACCTTAAGAAACGGATTGTATTGTGTGAAAGTGCTGATTCCGGGGATGTTGCCGATGACATTTGGACATCACCTTACTCGCTTAATAGGGCTGGAAAGGGTGTTGAAGGTACCAATGGAACTCGGGTATGCGAAACAACCACTGACACTTGAACAGCTCAATCCATATCCGCATCCGTTTCCATAAGTGGAGACTAGGAGGTACGAGGATGAGTCTAGAAGCATTTCTACACAATCTACATTTTGACATTGAGAAGGCAAGCCCACCGGACTGGGAAGTGGATTGGGAAGATGCACCGCTTGCGTATAAGCTCTATCGCGGTTTGCCTGTGGTTCCTCTTTCTCTGGAAGTACCACTGACGCTTGAAGGACGAAAAGTTCCCACAACGCCTGACCTTCGTGAAATCGGTCATTTTCTCTGGTATGTATACGGTCTCACTCAATTTTGTCAGTCAGTCTTTCCATTGGATTCGACAGAACAAGAGGCCGACCTCATGCAGTCATATCGACGATTTGTTCCTTCCGGCGGGGCGTTATATCCAAACGAATTGTACGTATATCTAAAGATAGAGGATTTGCCTGCTGGAGTGTACCATTATGATGTAGCGCATCATCGCTTGGTATTGTTACGAGAAGGGAAATGCGATTCATATATTGCCCGTGCTCTCGGTAATCGCTGTGACGTGTCTGCTTGTTTCGGTACTGTGTTTGTGTCAACTATGTTTTGGAAAAATTTCTTTAAATACAATAACTTTGCCTACCGTCTGCAAGGGCTGGATGCTGGTGTACTGATTGGACAGTTACTAGAAGTGGCAAAACGGTTCGGCTTTGCATCAGGGGTGTACTTCCAATTTCTTGATCGGGCCATCAACCATCTCCTTGGGCTATCCGAACAGGAAGAAAGCGTGTATACGGTTATTCCGCTATCGGTGGAACCTACAGTCTTGTTTACGAACGGGAGTGATATAGACGAGATTGTTTCTTCCGACGAATTATGCCAAGAGTTGCCAGCAATTGATTGTAATCACTATGTCCGGTCACGGAGGATTATCGACTATCCGATGTTAACTAAAATGAATGAAGCATCCATGCTGGAATCAACGCGATTGTTTCGACAGATCAAGGCAAAGGAAAGGATGAATAGTGAAGGTGAATCGGTGGTTCTACCTCACGTGAAGCGGCTATCTTATGATTTGGCGTCGGTCTGTCGAACACGATATTCACCGGACATGGATTTCGTTTTGGGAAAGGTAAGTCAACTGCAATTGGCCGCACTACTTCAGGAGGCAACGACATCCTTCTCGTATCGAAATGATTTGGATGAAGCACATAAGATGCATGAGTCCCGTGTCTCATTGTATGGCTGTTTGTATAATATTGAAGGTATTCCGAATGGTGCATATCATTATGATAGCGCTGCCCATACATTACGACAGATACATCTCGGAGATCATCGTCTCCAGTTACAATACGGAATGTCTGGACATAATGTAAATTTGTTCCAAGTACCGCTCTGCCTACATGTAGCAGGGGACAAGGATCACTTCATAACGGAACTGGGATATAGAGGTTATCGTATCCAACAGATGGAAGCTGGTATGCTCGTGCAACGATTATTGTTAGCGGCGGCAGCCCTCGGGCTGGGGGGGCACCCACTCCTAGGGTTTGATGCGAACTTATGTGATGCGATTTACAAGATGGGGCCACAAGGAAAAACCACCCTAATCCAAATTCCGATCGGTCCATATCGACCTCGCGCTTGGTTGAAGGGAAGTTTGCATAGCTAAGTAAGAAGAAGAATGAAAGCATTGGTTCTGCTATGAGTAAATGTGTTATTCAGCTTTCACCGTTAAAAATTAGCCCTAAACTTTAATGGATTGAATGAATCCACTTCCTGTCCTACCACCTTAGGATAAACAATAGAGGCTATAAGTCTAGTAAAGAACAGTAAATTGTTGAATTTATTAAATAATACGTATATGACCAAAGAGTTAGTTTAGCAAGAGTTTCTATTTGCTATATAAACAAAATTAAAGAAAAAACCTTGATATATCAAGGTTTTTTCCGCTTGTGTATAAGTATGGAGCATACCGGGCTCGAACCGGTGACCTCTACGCTGCCAGCGTAGCGCTCTCCCAACTGAGCTAATGCCCCGTACAGCCACAAGGCTTGAACCTCTTTTGGACTCCGTACAGGTTTAATTTTCAGTTTTTATTGTACAGAGTCCATCTGAAGGTTGTCAACTCACAAGTTTTACGCTGTGCGGTACGTCACTGTTGAGTTTTTAGCTCCCATGACAACAACCTCAGAGAAGCCTTGTTTGTACTTTTTTTGTTCATCCCTGATTAGAGCTCTTAGAGCAGGGGAGGGGTTCACCTCAGTGTCAATGAAAACAATTAATTTGTTAGACAGCGCAAAAGAGTTTTTTACCTTCAAAGGTTCCGCCTCCAGTTTTGTTAAAACAAAAGAGCAATCCATCAAAGACTGACCCTAAAGACTCCCCTTGCTGGAAGCAAGGTTCAGCGTCTTGTGTGAATCAGTCTGAGAGGGAAAGCTCCTTAGCTTAGTTTAATGGTTTTTGTTTTTCCTCCTCGTCATTGTCCTCTTTCTTGTTCATTGGCACGGAATCAAGCTTCTTGAGCCAAGCGTCAAGAACACTTTGAGACTGGTTCTGAGAAGTTTTCTCTTTCTTAGTCCATCCCATTTCTTTACAAGCCTTCATTAAGTCCATGAGTGGCTTTGCTGTGTGCTTTGAACCTCTCTCCAGTCTACCGCTGTTGAGTAAGCGGAAATGCAAAACAGCGTCATGAAGTAAGCCCTCAAGAATCACATCACCAAGACCTTCCTCAACCTCGTAATTCTCACGAACTTTCTTGTCAAGCCATGCCATGAATTGAATTTCCTCGTCAGTTAGAGACTTCACGAAAGTAGACTCCTCAGAGTAGAGACCATGAACAAAGCTTGCTTCTGGTCTAAGGTACTTCATGGTAACCAACTTCTGAGCTGGTGTTCTCTCCTCTCCAGCCAGCGAGTTGCCACCATGCCAAGCACAGCGTTGAGACCCCTCAACTGGAGAACGTAAGCAAGCTGAGTAAACTCCGTCTTTTCGTTTGAGAGCGCCACAAATGACAGTTTCCTTTTGGAGTTCTAACCAGAGCTCTCTACACTCTGGAGAATCTTTTCCCAGCTCATTAGCGTAAGTTTCAATCTGTCTCACTTTTAGCTGTAAATCTTTACTCAGTTCAGCGAATCTTGGCACTGTTTTCACCTCCTTGGTCAAAGACCTTGCTCAAGTAAACATCAATGACAATGTTTCCTTTTCCTTTGTTTGCTTGTGTTAAGTCGTTGAGGAACCCCATGGAGAATTCCTCGCCAACTAAGTAACAAAGCTCTTGTTCGTACTGGAACATGAGAGCCAAATCACTGCTAAAAACAGCTTCTTGTAAGTTCTTCATGGTTTCTGCAATTAAAACACGTTTGTCTTTGTCCATCTCACTCTCACCTCTGCTCAAAAAGTTGTTCACTTTTGAGAACAACAGCTTTAAATTTCTTGTCAACATCTACTGAGTTGTTAAGCTTTTTCAGAAGGTTCTTTCTTAACTCTGAAAGCTTTAAAATTTGTTCGTCTGTGTCTTTGAATTGAATCAACTTCTCATGGTGCAAATCCTCGTTTCCATTACTTCTAGCGTCACTCATGGCAACCTTTAGAGTTTCTTTCTTGTTCATTAACAGCTGAAGGGTGGTGTCAACCTCATGAATGAGCTCAAGAATTTCTTTTTCCATCTGAAAGCCACCTCATCAAAGCTTGTAGTTAAACTTCTTAGCGTACTCTTCGTAAAACTCTTGTAGTTCACGCTCCTCACGTTCTTTCTCAAGGTGTTTCATCTTAGCGTTAACCTTTGTGAAAGACTTCTCCACATTGTTAGCCTTCTCTTTCAACACCTTGAGACGTTCCTTGAGGGGGAGACTCTCAAAGAATCGCTTCTCAGCTTGCTCAAGAGCTTTCTTACCAAGAACAAGAGTCATGCTCAAATCAATTCTCTCACTGAGAGACTCCTTCTCAGTTTTCTTTTGCTTTCTTTCCTCCTCAGCTCGTTTGAGCAAGTCTTTTAGTTCGTCAATCTCAGCTTTGTTGAGTCCTTCATCATTCAGAGCTTTTTCAATCAGCTCGTTAATTCTTTCCCAGTTCACCTTTTTAGCCATTTTCTTTTCCCCCTTGAGTTGCTCATTAAATTTCTCAGTTTTGGTTCCATTAAGAAAGGAACCCCCAGCGAAAAAGCCAATCTTTTCACCATTAGAGCCATTCTTGACAACCAGCTCACCAGAGAACAAGCGAGTAATTTCTTCCTCGCTAAATGTTTTGTTTAGACTCAACTTTCCTCCCTCCTAGTTTCAAAACTTTCAACTCAGCATTGAGCTTCATCTGTTTTAGTGAAAACTTGAGGAGCTCATCTCTAAATTGAGACTCATGCTCTGTCATTCTTTTAAGCTCGTTTAGTCTCCAGTTAAAAAAATCTGAGTCAGTTTTGCTTTTGAGTTTGAACATCACGCACCCCTCCGTTTGAATTAGTGCACCTCTCCCTCTTGTTTAATCAAAGGAAGGAGGGAGAACTAAACTCCCTCATCAAATCACTTAAAGTCCAACAATCTCTTTAATTTGAGCAATCAGAGAAGCCACTTCTTTTTCAGCTTTCTCACGTGCTCGCTTGCTAGCTTCTTCGCACTTATCTAAGCCTTCTTGGTGCTCTGGTCTAAACTCTTCACCGTAGCGTAGACCGTAAAGCTTTCTTAGTGGTTGGTAATCAATCAAGCCAGTTTTAGACTCAACAACTGGAGTCAAACGAGTAAGTTCATTTCTTAGCAAGCTAATTCTGTGGTGACGGTAAGCGTAACCCTCAAACTCTTTAACCGCTTTGTCAAGTTTCTCTAGTCGCTGTCTCTCAAGCTCAGCGTCAATTTCAGCTTGAAGCTGGTTAGCTCTTTGTTGGTGCTCAGCAATTTCAGCTTCAATCTTTTTAATTCCTCCCTCGAACCGCTTAATTCTTTTCTTAATGTCTGAAGCGGAACCCTCAAGCTCTAACTCTAGTTGAGCTGAACGTAGTAATGTCTGGTACTTACCAAGCTTATCTCTCAACTCAGACAAAGTACCTTCAATCAACGCAAGTTCCTCACGGTTTTTAGTCAATTCATCTTTTTTCTTAAACATCATCATCACTCTCCATGTTTGTTTTAGTTTTTAATCCACGACAAAGAGCCCTCTGAGTCGACCTCACAAGGCTTGCTGTGGGGTTTAATTCTTTTCGTAAGCTTAAACAACCTCAGCGTTAATGACTCCCTCTTGAGCTAGTAGAATGACCTCAAGAGGAATCTCTTGACCGTAGTTCTTGTTAGAGTCTGGAGCAAATTCAAGCTTGAGAGTAATCTCCACCTCATGTGCTCCTTTTGGTACTTCTGGGAGTTGAATTTTACCTTCTTTGAACTTCTCAAGAACAAGTAAGGTGTTAAAGTCGTAGTTGTCAGTTTTCCGCTCCAGTTTTACCAGTTGAGTGAGACGTTCCTTTTTCATTTCCCTGCCAGACTCACGGTAAAAAAAGCGGTACTCTAGCATGACAACCTTCGAGAAGTTCAAGAGCTTAAATTCCTCGTAGTCTTGCTCAGCTTGTCGTTTGAAAATCAGCTCTCTGGCTTTTTCTTGTCGTTCGTAACTGAATGGCTGGTACTCATCACTTACCATGACAGCTTCCCCATTGAAAAACTCTGGGGTGACAAGCTTCTTGTCAATCAGCTCATCAATCCAGCTGTTGAATTTCTTCACTTTGTAAAGCATTTTCATGGGTTTGACTCCATTCCAAGGCTTCTCACGGTGAAGAGTCTGTACAATCATGAGACAGCGCTTTTTACCTTCATCAACGACAATGAAGCGAGTTAAGCGCAAGGTGTTCACGTTCTCCATCTTCCTCTCTCTCCTGCTGAACTTACAGCTTTTAGTTTTCTTCACGAACCATGTAAAACTCTGGTCTGCATTTTAAGCGTCTGAGAACATCAAGAATCTTTTTTTGTGTTTTCCAGTAATCACTCTTGTTGAGTTGACAGTAGCTGTAAGCGAGTTTCTTTGACAATGCTTCTAGCTTCTCAAGGTAAACTTTCTTCAAAGCTCGTTTGTCAACATTCTCAATGACGAATTGAACAATGTCATGTTCGACTCCGTAAATTTTTCTCATTGAGTAAACCCCCATTGTTTTAATTTTTCTCAATGTGGTAGCCAGAGAAGCAAATTTCTAATTCTTTCATTAGCTGGAGAACATCTCTGTTTTTCTTAATCTCTGACCACTGTGTTCTTCCAATTCTCAAGACTTCCTTGTAAACGTAAGAGCATTTCACCTTTGTTCCAGCTGGCTCATTAGCAAACTCAAACAACCAGTCAATGAGTCGCTCCTTAGAAGTCTCACCTCCAAGCTCTACTGGAGGGTTCCAGACTTCAAACCTAGCTCCAACAAAGTCCTTTTGGAAAGCTTCAACAACCTCTGGGTAACGAGTAATTAAGTAAACAGTTTTCATTTCATCAGCGTTGTAAGGTCTTAATCTACCAACAGCTTGCTTTAATGTCTCAATTAAGTCACCCATGAGGTAACTGTGAGTGTTCTCATCCTTGAAGAAAATTGTCGGTCTCTTAACCACCTCAAAGGTTTTTACTTCACCGTAAATCAAACGAGTGTTTTCAAAGTAGAAAGACTCACGTTTTCTAAAAGTACCAAGCGGAAGAATTGCGTCACACTTAGCAAACTCATTTGTTGCTGTCAAGCTGTTGAAGTAAACCAGCGAGACAGCTCCAGAGTCAATCTCGTCTTTTAGAGCTTCATGGTACTTGTTGTAGTAATCACTGAACACAATTACCAGAGTTTGTTTGTGTTGTTTTGCTACCTCTTTGGCAAGCTTCACTGAAGAGTAAAACGTGTTAAGGTCTTTAAGTTTCTCTTTGGACAACTCAAGCTTGTTGTAAATCTTGAAAGTTACGTTCTCGGTAGCTTGCCTTGCTACCAAAGGAAACATTGCATTTTTCTCAATGAGCTTGTAATCCCTAGAGTCTGAACTGGTTCCATCAAAAATTATCGTGTTCATGTAGCTCAAATCGTAAGCTCCCTTGACAGCTACAATCACGCTGGTTCCACTTTCAAACACATTAGCGGTTCCTCCTCGCTTAATTACTTCTTGGAACGCTGGGAGAAGGTCTTTGTCTTTGTCATCAACTGAGCTTATCCAGTCAGCAAGCAACTCAGAAGAAACAGAGTAAGAAGGGTCAACTGGCTCAACTAAAAATGTCTTAGCGTCACTTTTACCTCTTGGAGCTGTTAACACCTCATTGAGTTGGTCAGCTAAATGTCTCACCCGTAGGTAGTAGCCTTCAAAGTCACTACCATGCTTCCTCTGGTTAATTCCTCTAACAAGGTCAACAAAGCGGTTCAATCTGTCTGGGGTAATTACCACGTTGTTTAACAGCTTTGGTTTCTCATCAATGAGGAGCTGTACTCGTCTTTGTTTTGCTCCAGTGTAGTTGTACCAAAAGTCAATCTCATGGAGTTTGCTTGTTTTGGTAATCACCTCAAGCATTGCGTGAGTGAGAATTAACACTGGAAACTTTGCTTGTTCATCAAATTGGCTTCTGTATTTCGCTTTGTCAGCGAACATTTGTGAGCCTTTCAAACCAAAAGCAATTTTCCCATTCTTGTTAAGTGCTTTCTCAAGCTCATCAATCTGAGTAATTTTTTCAACAGCAATTACACAGCCAAAAGTTTCTGGTCTAAGCTGGCTCATGGTTTCAACAAAAGTAATCATCATGGTTGTTTTACCAAACCCAGTGTAACCAGCTGAAACAATTGGAGTGCGGTAAGGTGCTTCATAGCTCATGAAGTGGAAGTTAGCGAGTGAAAAGAACTTTTCTTCCTCGGTCAATTTCTTTCCTCTCTCACTCATTACTTCAGTGAAAGTGTTGTTCATTTCTTGAGCCAGCTTGTTAGCTTTCAATAAACCAATCAAGTGAGTGAATTCTTTAGGGTTGTCTAAATCAACTTTCACAGCTTGTAAATTCATAGTTTCACCTCTTTAGTCTTGAATCACAATTACTCGAATTACCTTTGTAATGTCTGGCTCACCAAGAGCTTCAAGAATTTCTTGGAGTCGCTCAAGAGTGTAGCGCTTTTGTTTGCAAATCTTTGAAACGGTAGGTTGGTCAACTCCTAGCTTTTCAGCGAACTGAGTTTGAGTCATTCCCTTGTTCTTAATTGCATTAGCTAAATCGTTAACAACAATCAACTTCATGACTTTAACCTCCTTAGAATGTAAATTAGCTCACTTCCATTCATTTTCTTGGCATTTAAAAAGAACAGCTAAAGAGCTGTTCACCATTGAGAAAAATTAAAAGAATGGAAGTTGATTAAGAAAATGTGTTCAGTTTTATTAAGTAATTTCTTATAAAAGCGAACACTTTTTGAGTTAACCTAACTAACTTGAAGCTCTCTCGCTCGCTTCTGTGTCTCACCTCAGAAGGTCTTGGCAAAAGAGCAACAAGGGAGAGAGTGCACCTCAAGAGGGTGCATGATTGAGCGAAATTCTTAAAAGCAACTTTGAGTGAGAACCTTAAAAAAGTGCCCTCATTAATAACCTTTACAAAAGTGTTCATTCAAAAAGTGCCCTCATTAGTGCCCTCATTAATAACCTTTACGAAAGTGTGTATTCAAAAGGAGCTTTTTCCCACCTCTGAGGAAGTGCTTTTGAGCTTCAATCCCTTGTGTACCAAGGAGTTTGAGCGTTTTAGCTTGCTTCCTCAGCTACTCAATACTGGAAACAATTACTTAAAAAAATTTTTTTTGAATCCATGAGAAAGGAAAAACGAGGTTAATTAGTGAGCTAACTCAGAGGAGGAAAAACTAAAATGGTAATATTTTATTAGGAAAACTACATAAAAAGTTACCTTTTGGAGCATTAACCATGAGAAAGAAAAATGAGGTCAACCAAGTGAGCTGGCTCAAGGAGTTAACCTTCTTTTTTGTTTTTGTAAGTAGGTAAATCTAAAAAACCAGCAATCTAGTTATAATCTATAAGTAGGTTGCTAGTTTTGAGTTAAGCTTCCTCATGGTTTTTGTTTTGAAAATGAGGAAAAGAAGTTTAAGAGAAAGTGTCAATGAGGTTAACTAATGAGCTGACTCGTGAGGAAGAGTGCTTAAAAGCAAAACCCCAACTAAGCTTATAGTTATGACTATAACAAGAGTTGGGGTTTCCAACTCAAAGATGGTTGAGGTTAACTAACGAGCTGGCTCAATGGGTGTGCCTACTTTTTGTTTTAATTAAGTAGAGATGAGGTGAAATTGGACAGTTTTATTAAGAATTTCTTATAAAAGTGTCCTTTTTGAGGTTTGCTGTCTCAATGGTTTTTCTTTGGATTGAGAAGAAGGGAAACTCCTTGAGCTGGCTCTAAGGCTCAACTCAAAAGAGGTTCTTGCAGGAATTTTGACCTAAAAGGTACAATTTTTTAGAGAGATTATCACTTAAAGGAGGTCATTTCATTGGGTAGAGCTAAAGAGGAACTAATTAAACAAAACGAAAGAGGGAATCACTTAGAACGTTGCATGAAATGTAACGCTGTCTTGAGAACTTGGGAAGAACGAGAAATTGCAATCTGCGAGAATTGTTACAAGCACTCACTTGAAAAAGATTAAAAGCAAGAAGGTGGAGCTTTGGAGGGTTTCTCTCAAAAGCGGGTTTCTGAGAAAAATTTTTCAAAAAAAATTGCGAGGTGGCTCTGAAGAAGTACCCCCCCCTAGTTGCTTAGGGGAGGGGGCTGGAGAGGGTGACTTGGGAGCTGGCTCAGAGGGTAACCTCAAAAGCGGGTTTTGAAAATTTACCTCATGTACAAATGGCAAGGTGCGAGCTGGAAGGCTCCCCCTGTCTAATTTTTTTTTGGAGTCATCCCTTTGAGGTAGCCAGCTCCAGAGCTAAGCTCTCGAAAGCTCCACTGGAGGAGTCGCTAGACTCCGACTGGCTCCACTGTTGAGGTAGCCAGCTCACGAGAAAGCCTGTTAAATCAACACTTTTTTGGACTGAGTACAGCTGGTAATGAGTCCATTAACTGTTGCGTTTCTCTGGAGGGAAAACTCCAAGGCGTGGAGGGGAGTGTAAGCACTCTGAGGAGCTCTCTGAGCCACGCTCAAGAGGTTAACTGAGAAGGGAAATGTCCTTAGTTACCCAGCTCACAGGAAGGCTCTGAGAGACTTCTAAGCCTGTCTGGTGAGGTGTACTGAGGAGGGAGCTAACTCATGAGTAAGTAAAAAAGAAAAGAGCCAGCTCACTTGGAGCCAGCTCAAGAGTCAATCTTCTTTGTAAGTGATGAATGGCGGTAATTCTCCTCCAAGCAATCTTTCCAAGCGCTCAAACTGTTTAGGGTGCTTGTGAGGTGACACTGAGAGAAGCACGCCAATGAGTTCAATCTTTACGTTAATTCTGTTTCCTTGTTTCCAAACTCGAATGGGTGAGTGGAAGTACATGTGTGAGTCGTTTAATGGTTTAAATTCCATTACAGCAATCCCCTCAATGGGTTGTTCTCGTCAAGACACTCTTTCAACTCATGTGAGAAGTAACCAATGTACTGCTTAGTGACTTCAAGCTTTGAGTGACGAGCTAAGAGTTGAACCTCTCGAATGTTTGCTCCTCCCTTGAGAAGTTGCTTAATGTAGAAGTTCCTCAAAGTGTGAGGGGAGAAGTAACCCTCTAAACCAAGCCTTGCTCGAATCCGCTTGAAAATGTTTTGAATGGAATCCTTCTTCAATGGTTCTCCTTGTCTGGTCACAAACAAAGCGTCTGGAACGCTTGGGAGCTTCCTCTTGAGATAATCTTGGTAGTCCAGTAATTCAGCTCTCAGAACATCACTGAGCGGAACACTTTGAGCTTTTCTGCTTTTACTCGTTCTAATCATGATGAGTGAGTCATCAAAGTTTACGTCTTTCCAAGTCAGTTTTTGGACTTCTGACAACCTCAAGCCAGTTCCAGCGAGGAAGAGAATCAAAGTGTAGTTTCTTCTGGCTGTGAAGCTGTCTTCTCTTCGTTTCACCCTTCTGAGGTAGCGTAAAACATCTTGTAAATCCTTCTCAGAGAGAATCTTTGGAGCGTCATCCTCTCGTTGAAGCTTTATGTTTTTGGTAAATGGCTCCTCAATCAAGCCTTCCTCAACCATCCATTTTGCGAGTGCTCTCAAAAGCTTTAGTTTAGAGTTGATTGTCTTTGGTTTGTTTCCTCGTTCTTCTTGACACCAGAGAAGGAACTGTTTAGTTGTTCTTGGATTTAGCTCCTCAATTCTTTCAATTCCCTGTTGAGCAAGCCACTCATTCCAAATTTTGAACAAATCAACGTACGATTTAATGCTTCGCTCAGTCAACCCTTCAAAACGTTTTTCTGCTAGGTAATCCTTTTGAACCATCTCAATGAGCATTAAAAAAACCTCCTTAATGTTCTCCTGTACGGAGTTCATCAAGAAGGTTGTTTCAGCTCACAAGCTGAGCCCTGTGCAATTGTTAAATGGAGATGATGGGAGTCGAACCCACGACCCCTTGCATGCCATGCAAGTGCTCTCCCACTGAGCTACATCCCCACGGAGAATTAACCAGCGGAGAACTGCCAGCGTAGCGCTCTCCCAACTGAGCTAATGCCCCGTATTATTTTTTTAACATTTTCCCTCATTGCGTAAGAAATATTATAACGTTTTATAACTGTCATTGGCAAGAGGAAATAATAAAAAGCAAAATACCTATTATATTATTACTTAAAAATATTACATTCACGACTATATTAACGTTTAATAGATAATATACGAACCTCCTTTATTACAGTTGGATTACTTTTTTCGAATTCAATCGGAATTATTACCAGTTTCAAGTAATTATTCTAGTTAACCAACTTTATTACTGGTTTGACGCTGTTCATTAAGTTCCGATGATTTTTTTCTCGGTTTCGCCCATATTTAGGTTTAACATCAATAATTCGAGATTGTCACCACTTTTTCAGTTTGCCACTTTTCTTTAGAAGGTCTCAACCTTTTGTTTTGCACTTTTCCACCTCTGATTTGCATTTACCTACCTTTGTTTTGCTGTTTTGCACATCTTTTTGCAGTTTGACGCTACTCTTTTGCAGTTCCCAGCCTCTGTTTTGCACTTTTCCGTCTTTCTTTTGCAGTTTCTCCACTCTGTTTTGAAGTTTGCCTCATTTCTTTTGCATTTTGATCCGATTTACTTGCCGTACAAAATTTATGAACAATTATTTTAGGTTTAAGGTAAAAAACTCTGGTCTTATGAGTAAATTTTCTATATTTACAAGAAAACCAACTAGGATATGGGAATAAAACTTAAACTTATGAGCAATTTCTTATTTTTTATGAGCAATATCACTAGGATATGGGAACAAAACTTAGACTTATGAGCAAATTTTCTATATTTATGAGCAATACCATCTATGAGAAGAGAAAAAACTATGACTTATGAGCAATTTCTTCATATTATGAGCAAAAAATTTATTTCTCCAAATGCCGCTCATAGACAACATAAGAATACAACCGATAGATGACAGTAAGTATAGGTATAATTAAGATTAGATTTTCATAGCCCTTAGCAACAAAAAAACAAATCATACCAATGATGACCGCAATGATAGTCCCGAATGTTCCAGAAAATCCGTTAATTGGCACATTGTCTAACAAAAGGGTTTTCACTCCTTTTTAGGTCTTTTATGTAGCAGCCCTCATGATATGGGACGACTTGAAATTATAAAAGTAACAGTCACTAAATCCCCACGGAATGTGATTTCTCGTGAACATCGGTTACAATAAATCTTTTTGGGCAAAGCGTTCTCCTCCCCATCTATCGTCTATGGTTATTTTTACCATCCCTATGTTTGTGGAGTTTACCTTTCGTCCATACTGTAACAATGGGATGGTTTGAAGGAGATGAACGTGATGCATCCGGTTTATCAAATATTTTTACGATTTCCAATATCATTACGTGTTTTTTTAATAGCAATGGCAATTATTTTTTTGTTTGGGGGCGTTATCCATCTCATTGAGCCAGAGAAGTTTCCGACGGTGTTTGACGGTGTTTGGTGGGCAATCGTGACGATGTCGACCGTTGGGTATGGCGATTATGTACCCGAGTCAATTCTCGGTCGGTTAATCGCTATGCTTGTCATCTTAAGTGGAGTCGGGTTTTTGACAACGTATTTTATATCGCTGGCGAGTGCGGCGGTGGCGACACAAAATGCCCAATTGGAGGGAAAAGGAATGTTTCGAGGAAAAAATCATACGGTCATCGTTGGTTGGAACGAGCGGGCGAAAGAGGTCATAGATCAACTGCTTCTTTTAAAGAACGGAACGATGATTACGTTGATCGATGAGACGCTCGATAAAAATCCGTACACAGACCATCATGTACATTTTATTAAAGGAAAACCAAATTTAGACGCCTCCTTGTTAAAAGCCAACATTCGTCATGCGTCGATATTATTGATTACGGCCGATCAAAATAAAGACGAGCACCAAGCAGATATGTATTCCATTTTAACATTATTAGCCGCAAAAGGGTTGAAACGTGACTTATATTGCATCGTAGAAATTTTAAAAGAAGAAAATACAACGAATGCTAAGCGGGCGGGAGCGGATGAAATTATTCAAACAAACAAGCAATCAAGCTTTTTCATGCTCAATAGTATTTTATCGAACGGGATTTCGAACACGATATTATCGATTTTAGATGAATTAAAAGGAAGCAAAATTAAATTCATTCCGGTAAAGGAAGAGTGGCAACCTTTATCGTTTCAAGAATTGAGCTCTCATTTACTCGAACAACAAATATTACTATTAGGCGTCAAAAAAGAGGGACAGACATACATCAATCCCCCGCTTTCGATCCAAATATCAAAATGTGATGAACTCCTTATCATTTCGAATGTGTAATTATTCGTTTAACAACATTTGTTCAAGATCTTTGACAAGTTGTTTCCCAGTTTCAATATGCTTTTCCGGGAACTGTGCATCCGAATCGGCCGGTTCGGAAAATTGATTAATTGAACCCGAAAATGTTCCCGTATTCGCATAGTCGTCTAACCCTCTCTGATACCTATGAGAAAGCAAGTACGGTCGTTTGAACTCCACAACGGTTCCCCGGGAATCTAATTGACCATCGACCGCTTGAAACGGTACACGCAAAAACTGATAGCCTACTTCATCCGCAATTTTGTAATCAAACGAACCGTGGTCGTAGTCCCAGTTACCGCCAATCTCATAACCAAGCGGTTTCATTAATTTTTCGAGCTTATATAAATCAAAATGCCGACCTTCTAGTTCTGAGGGAATTTCAATCATTTTTTGTACCTCCTCACCTTTTGTGAGATTAGTTTCCCTCATTTTCGGTTATTTCATCCGTACATATAAAAAGGACCTCTCCCTTCAAGGAGCAGGTCCTTTTCGTTTATTTTAAGCGCTCTTCAAGTTCCGCTTTTTTCTCTTCGTATCCTGGTTTTCCAAGTAGGGCAAACATGTTGACTTTATATGCTTCTACACCAGGTTGGTCAAATGGGTTAACCCCTAATAAGTAACCGCTCATCGCACATGCTTTTTCGAAGAAGTAGACTAAATAACCAAATGTGTACGCATCCATCGCTGGAATTTCTACCACTAAGTTCGGTACGCCTCCGTCAGTGTGCGCAAGAAGTGTTCCTTCGAACGCTTTGTTGTTCACGAAGTCGACTGTTTTTCCAGCTAAATAGTTTAAGCCGTCGAGATTGCTTTCCTCTTCTTCAATAACGAGCTCGTGACGTGGGTTATTTACTTTAATGATCGTTTCAAATAAGTCACGACGACCTTCTTGGATATATTGACCTAAAGAGTGTAAGTCCGTAGAGAAATTCGCAGATGCTGGGAAAATTCCTTTTTGGTCTTTTCCTTCACTTTCGCCGAATAATTGTTTCCACCATTCGGCAAAGTATTGTAAGCCTGGCTCATAGTTAATGAGCATTTCGATTGTTTTTCCTTTGTTGTATAAAATGTTACGAACCGCGGCGTATTGGTATGCTAAGTTGTCTTCTAGCTCAGAATGGCTGAAATCTTCACGAGCTTTTTGGGCTCCTTTCATCATCGCTTCGATGTCGATTCCACTAACCGCTATCGGTAGCAAACCAACCGCTGTTAACACAGAATAACGTCCCCCGACATCATCAGGAATGATGAATGACTCATAGCCTTCTTCATTGGCCAATGTTTTTAACGCACCTTTTTGACGGTCCGTTGTTGCATAAATACGTTGACGCGCTTCTTCTTTGCCATATTTTTCTTCTAATAATTTACGGAAAATACGGAAGGCGATCGCTGGTTCAGTTGTCGTACCTGATTTTGAGATAACGTTAATGGACCAGTCTTTTCCTTCTAATAAGTCCATTACATCGCGCATGTACGTAGAGCTGATGTTGTTTCCAACGAATAACACTTGTGGAGTTTGGCGTTTTTCACTTGGAAGGGCATTATAAAAACTGTGGTTTAACATTTCAATTGCTGCACGCGCCCCTAAGTAGGAACCACCGATCCCAATGACTACAAGCACATCGGAATCGTTTTTAATTTTTTCGGCCGCTTTTAAAATACGGGCAAATTCTTCTTTATCATAGTTCACAGGTAAATCAATCCATCCTAAAAAGTCGTTTCCTGCTCCCGTTTTTTCATGTAACGAATGGTGAGCGACTTTTACGGCGTCACGTAAATATGTAAGTTCATGCTCTCCGAAAAACGACAACGCTTTCGAATAATCAAAACGAATATGTGTCATTTTCTTTCCTCCAACTAAAGTTTTCTTCTCCTTTCACTTTATCGAAATGGCCTCCGATTATCAAGAAAGGCGACTAAATGTAAGCGTATCCAATAATATTTTTCTTCCATTTTCCTTTTTCTATTTGTCAGGACATCAAAAAAGCTGTCCAACCCCCATTGGGTGAACAGCTTTTCCTTCAAGTTCACTTATAGTTGTACGTTTGCAGCTTGTGGGCCACGAGCACCTTGCTCGATTTCGAATCTGACCGTTTGACCTTCTTCTAACGTTTTGAACCCTTCGCCTTGAATGGCAGAATAATGAACGAATACATCGTCTTTCCCTTCTACAGCAATAAATCCGTAGCCTTTTTCAGAATTAAACCATTTTACTTTACCTGTTACCATTTCATTTCCTCCTAAATGTAAACACATAAAAAATATTTATTTCTGTTCTGCCTCAACTTTCAAGACGAAAAGCGATAAATGCCTTACTCTTTCAAATGATTCGAACAAAAACATTAAATTAATGTTACCATAGTTCATCATAAAACACAAGGAACTTTTATGATTTTTTTTCGAAAAAAGAGGAAAGCATACGCCTTCCTCTTTTTTTCTATAACGATGCACGTAAAATCGCGAGTACATCTTCCTTGTTTAATTTTTTAAAGTGACCGAATTCGCCAAATACGGTCGCTTTTTCGGCCATCAGTTCTAATTGACTATCATCAATACCGTAATCCGCTAAGCGAGACGGAGCACCGATACTTGTCCAGAATGCACGAAGTTTTTCGATTCCTTCTAAAGCTACTTCTTCATCTGTTTTTCTTGCTGGATCTACATCAAATACATTAACGGCTAACTGCTTAAAGCGTTGCGGATTCACATGTAACACATGCTTCATCCAGTTCGGGAAGAGAATCGCAAGTCCTCCAGCATGTGGGATATCATACACAGCCGAAACCGCATGCTCAATGTTATGGGTCGCCCAGTCCCCTTGAACCCCCATGGAAAGCATCCCGTTTAATGCGATGGTACCACTATACATAATCGTTTCACGAAGCTCATAATTTTCTAAGTCATTTACAAGCTTCGGAGCTGCTTCGATGACAGTTTTTAATACGCTTTCGCACATCCGGTCTTGAAGAGGTGTATTTTCTACGTTGTGGAAATATTGTTCAAACACATGGGACATCATATCAACAATGCCATACACCGTATGCTCCTTCGGTACCGTCTTCGTGTAGGTCGGATCTAATATAGAGAATTTCGGGAACACTACTGGACTTCCCCAACCGTGCTTTTCTTTTGTTTCCCAGTTCGTAATGACGGAACCTTTGTTCATTTCTGAGCCGGTTGCGGCTAACGTTAATACCGTTCCTAAAGGTAATGCTTCTTTCACTTCGGCTTTTTTAATGACAAAATCCCATGGATCGCCATCGTATTTCGCACCCGCAGCGATCGCCTTCGTACAATCGATGACACTTCCGCCACCAACAGCTAATAAAAATTCAATGCCTTCTTGTTTACAAATCTCTACACCTTTTTTCACAGTGGAAAGGCGTGGATTTGGCTCGACGCCTGATAATTCGAACACTTCTGCACCAATTTCGTCTAAGTATGTACGTACTTCATCGTATAAACCGTTTCGTTTAATACTTCCTCCACCATAAACAAGCAATACTTTTTTCCCGTATTGTGGTACTTCAGTTTTTAATTGTTCTAATTGACCTTTTCCAAAAATTAATTTCGTTGGATTGTGAAACGTAAATTGATTCATTAATGATCCCTCCTCTCTTTTATTATGGTCTATTTGGAACGATGTGACAAAATTTTTTGCTTACTTGAGAAAATTTACAATGTCACATGTATATTTTTTGAAGAAACACACATGATAGTAAACGAATCATCTTAAAGGAGGAAATCAACATGAGCACGATTCAACGTATTGCACTAGTTCTTACTATTATTGGCGCCATTAACTGGGGACTAATCGGATTCTTTCAATTTGATCTTGTAGCTGCTATTTTCGGTGGCCAAGATAGTGCCCTAGCAAGAGTCATTTATGGCTTAGTAGGAATTGCCGGCTTAATCAACCTTGGTTTACTCTTTAAGCCTAATGAGGGATTAGAACGTGAAGCGCAAGCAAAACCAACACGTTAATATCATATTGAAATAACCAAGCACCCGATATAAAATCGGGTGCTTGTTATGTGAATTATACCCAACCTCTAAATTTCGATGCTTCAGCCATTTTACGAACTCCGACCATGTAAGCCGCTAAGCGCATATTGACACGACGGTTTTGCGCGGTTTGATACACATTATCAAACGCTTCTACCAATTTTTTGCGTAGTTTTTCATTCACTTCTTCTTCTGTCCAGTAATACCCTTGGTTGTTTTGAACCCACTCAAAATAAGAAACAGTCACGCCACCAGCACTCGCTAATACGTCTGGAACTAATAATATGCCACGTTCGGATAAAATGCGTGTCGCTTCCAAAGTGGTTGGTCCATTGGCTGCTTCAACAACGATGGACGCTTTAATATTATGAGCGTTTTCAGCTGTAATTTGGTTAGATACAGCTGCTGGTACTAAAATGTCACAATCAAGTTCTAACAGTTCTTTGTTCGTGATGGTATTTTCAAACAACGTTGTAACCGTTCCGAAACTATCACGACGATCTAATAAATAATCAATATCAAGTCCGTTCGGGTCGTACAATGCACCATACGCATCCGAGATTCCTATAACTTTTGCACCCGCATCATGCATAAACTTCGCTAAAAAGCTGCCCGCATTTCCGAATCCTTGGATAACGACTCGGGCACCTTTAATATCAATCCCTTTACGCTTCGCAGCTTCTTCGATACAAATGGTGACCCCTTGGGCGGTTGCTTTTTCACGGCCTTGAGACCCACCAAGAACGAGCGGTTTTCCAGTAATGAAACCTGGAGAATCATATTCACGTAAACGGCTATATTCATCGACCATCCACGCCATAATTTGTGAGTTCGTATACACGTCTGGGGCAGGAATGTCTTTTGTCGGACCAACGATTTGGCTAATGGCCCGAACATAACCACGGGATAAACGTTCTAACTCTGCCATGGACATCGTGCGTGGGTCACAGACGATGCCGCCTTTTCCTCCTCCATACGGTAAGTCAACGATGCCACATTTTAAGCTCATCCACATCGATAGTGCTTTTACTTCTTCTTCATCTACTTCCGGATGGAATCGGACGCCTCCTTTTGTTGGACCAACGGCATCATTATGTTGAGAACGATACCCAGTAAACACTTTTACCGTTCCATCATCCATACGGACAGGAATCCGAACTGTGAGCATACGTAACGGTTCTTTTAATAATTCGTACATTTCTTCGTTGTACCCTAATTTTTCAAGAGCCTCTTTAATGACATCTTGTGTTGAAGTAAATAAATTGAGATTTTCCGCCATTGAATTCGCCTCTTTTTCTAAAATCTGTCTACGATGTCATTGTAACATTATGACAGCACTTTTTTAATACGCTCGATTGCCCAATCGAGTTCTTCTTTTGTAATCACTAAAGGGGGAGCAAAGCGAATGACCGTTTCATGAGTTTCTTTACATAATAGTCCTTCTTCTTTTAAGGCTTCGCAATATTTACGGGCAGGCTCGTGAAGTTCAACCCCGATAAATAAGCCTTTACCACGAACTTCTTTAATCACTGGGTTGTTAATTTCTTTTAATTTGCTCATGAAATATTCACCAAGTTCAAGCGAACGTTCCGCTAATTTTTCTTCCACTAACACGTCTAACGCCGCCAATGAAACCGCACAAGCCATTGGGTTTCCACCGAATGTGGATCCGTGAGAGCCTGGGTTAAATACACCAAGAATGTCTTTGTTAGCAACCACACAAGAAATAGGGAATACACCGCCACCTAGCGCCTTTCCTAAAATGTACATATCAGGCTCTACATCTTCCCATTCGCAAGCAAACATCTTACCGGAACGACCAAGACCTGCTTGAATTTCGTCAGCAATGAAAAGAACGTTGTTTTCTTTACATACTTCATAAGCTGCTTTTAAGAAGCCTTCTGGAGGTAGGACAATTCCTGCTTCTCCTTGAATAGGCTCAATTAAAAACGCTGCGGTATTTGGAGTAATCGATGCTTTTAATGCTTCAATGTCTCCGTATGGAATTAATTTAATCCCAGGAAGCATTGGACCGAAGCCGCGTTTGTATTCCTCTTCAGAAGAAAGCGAAACCGCTGTCATCGTACGGCCATGGAAGTTTCCTTCGCAGGCAATAATTTCTGCTTGATCGTTTGGAATACCTTTTACATCGTAACCCCAACGGCGAGCCGCTTTAATCGCTGTTTCTACCGCTTCTGCCCCAGTGTTCATTGGTAAAGCCATTTCTTTGTTTGTTAACTTACAAATTTTTTCGTACCACGGACCTAATTGGTCGTTATGGAACGCACGAGAAGTTAAGGTCACACGATCCGCTTGGTCTTTTAGCGCTTGAATGATTTTCGGATGACGATGTCCTTGGTTCACTGCAGAGTAAGCGCTTAACATATCCATATATTTATTGCCTTCCGGGTCCTTTACCCAAACGCCTTCCGCTTCAGAAATAACAATTGGTAGCGGATGATAGTTATTCGCACCGTAACGTTCCGTTTGTTCAATAATTTGTGCTGTTTTTGTCGCCATAAAAAACACTCCTATTTCGCATAATTTTCTGACAAAAAATAAAGAGAGGAAGAGCCTTTATTCAAAGGCTCTTGACTATTTGATTAAAGCATTTCCGAAGTTGTCTTCGCTTGCATGTGTAAGATTAAGTAGTCTGGGCCACCGGCTTTGGAGTCTGTACCGGACATGTTGAAGCCACCGAACGGTTGGTAACCAACGATGGCACCTGTACAACCGCGGTTGAAGTAAAGGTTTCCGACATGGAAGTCTTCACGTGCTTTTTCGATGTTTGCACGGTTGTTAGAGATTACTGCTCCTGTTAAGCCGTATTCGGTGTTGTTCGCAATGTCAATCGCATGGTCGAAGTCTTTCGCTTTTGTAAAGGCCACGACTGGTCCGAAAATTTCTTCTTGCATGATGCGCGCCTTAGGATCCACATCCGCAAAGAC
>NZ_JBCNBW010000075.1:0-1897 GCF_050478865.1 Aeribacillus pallidus
AATCGAGTAGGAGGGGGCGACTAACCCCCGACCTCTCACACCACCGTACGTACCGTTCGGTATACGGCGGTTCAATTAAGTTTGACGTAGAAATTCGTATCGTTGATATAAACTTTTGAGCCCTTGGGAGCTCCAATAGGAGTTCCCAAGGGTTTTGTGTAAGATTGGACTACAGGCAATTCTCCAATATTTCTTTCTGGAGTTTCCCCATTCGAATGCTTTATTTGGATTAACCTTCAGGCTAATGAGTTTTCTCACTCTTGTTTTTGGGTTTTTCCACTCTTTCCACAAAATCATTCGAAGTCTTCTTCTTATCCACTCATCTAATTCTTTAAATCTACTTGGTGTGTCAGCTAGAGCGAAGTAACCACACCAACCTACCAGATATTGATTGAGTTGTTTAATTCTCATCTCAATTGGGATAGGTTTGGAGCGTGAAGTTAATTCTCTGATTTTATTCTTTAGCCTTTTTATACTCTCGTTAGCTATTCGAACCTTTGGGTTCTTCTGAGAAGTAAAACTGAATCCAAGAAACTTACGTTTCCAA
Organism: Aeribacillus pallidus; assembly: GCF_050478865.1. Taxonomy (NCBI): domain Bacteria; kingdom Bacillati; phylum Bacillota; class Bacilli; order Caryophanales; family Bacillaceae; genus Aeribacillus; species Aeribacillus pallidus. Next base: position 548 of record NZ_JBCNBW010000075.1, read on the forward strand.
GGTCGGTCCACTGCTGACTTTCCTCTATTCACTTTCAACTTTAGTTTCTTTTCGATGTACTCCGTGATAGAGGTCATGACTCTTTCACCGGCTTTCTTCGATTTGACGTAAATGTTACAGTCGTCCGCATAACGAACAAACTTGTGACCTCTGGATTCTAACTCTTTGTCCAGTTTATCCAGTAGGATGTTAGAAAGTAGAGGACTTAGCGGACCTCCTTGTGGTGTTCCTTCCTCTGATTCGTGAACGACACCATTAATCATGACTCCTGCTTGGAGGTACTTCCTTATTAGTTTTAGGACCATTCGGTCTTTAACCTTATTGGCTATTATCCCCATTAGTTTGTCATGATTGACTTTATCAAAGAATTTCTCAAGGTCTATATCAATTACCCATCTGTATCCTTCCTTGATATATCCTCTCGCTTTCCTAACTGCGTCGTGACCTCTTTTATTTGGTCGAAATCCATAGCTATGTTCAGAAAAGCTTGGGTCAAAGATGGGAGTCAGAACTTGGGCTATGGCCTGTTGAATGAATCGGTCCGTCACGGTAGGTATCCCTAAAAGCCTTATTCCTCCGTTCGGTTTCGGGATTTCGACACGACGTACCGGGCTAGGCTCGTAGGTACCATCCCTTAAAGATTGACGTAGGGTGTCCCAGTTTTCATAGAGATGTCTTCGTAGGGATTTTACGGACATTCCATCTATGCCGTGACTTCCTTTGTTTCTCTCCACACGTTTAAGTGCTTCTATTAGGTTTTCCCGTGACAGAATCTTATCCATTAACATTTGATATTTCCTTTCCACGCGAACGTAGAAGTCTATTTGTGTTATTCTTGCTCCGCCCTCTTGAAGTCCCCCATGGAATTCACCATTTCCTCCTTCAAGTAAGTCTTCGTAGAAGATTGTCTGCATCTACACAAGAATTATACGCATAGTTCACGTTCTTCTTAATTGTTCAGTCCTTCCCTTACTTTCTCGAGTAAGTAAGGTACTATGACCTCTGCTGACTTCTGATTGTTCAGCTATCTATCACTAGATAGGTTACCAAGTGGACTTGGCGTTTCAATCAGACCTCCCCGGGTAAGGATGCAATCTTTCCTTCCATCTATCTGCTTCATTTACTCTGTATCACCTTCGGCAGAAAGGACTTTGTTTTGTCTTGCAAACTCGTCCAATGATACCTAGCCTCATATGAAGTTCGTGTTCCTCAGACCGGAAGTTTGCCGCTCGCTTCCTTCAGATTCCATGTCGCCATGGACACCCTTGCGTTAAGCTAACTGCTACTTCTGCCTTCGCAGCTCGGGACTTGCACCCTATAGATTACACCCATGCCGGGCGCACAAGAAAA
>NZ_JBCNBW010000076.1:0-17825 GCF_050478865.1 Aeribacillus pallidus
TTTAGTATAGAGCCTTTTTTTTTTGACCAAAATTGTATGAAAACCCCAACATTTATTATAGAGCCTTTATTATAGAGCCATTTAACTTTCATACATATAAAAGAGGTGCACTTCACATCAAGTACACCCCAACAATTGACATAGAACCCAATAAGAAAAGCCCCGCAGAAATTTCTCTCCGCAGAGCTTTTCGGCATTTTCTGGCGGTGACAGGCACCGTCCTTAAGCATATTAATTAGTCAACAATTGTTACTTTGAATGCTACAGGAGCAGGTAAGATATCTGATACAGCTGTAGTATCTACATCAGAATCTACTACTGTAAATGAACCAGATGTTTTTCCTGGATTTAAAGTCACTGTACCAGCTGAAATAGTTACGTTAGATTCGTTTGTTGTTATAAATGTAATATTTGATACTGTGTCTGTATTCACTAAAGTACCAGGAGTAGCCGCTGTATCCCAATCAATTGCTTTAGACGCTTGGTCTAGTATAGATAACTTCGGCTCAATTGTATATTTACCAGCAACTGCATCATAGTGTCCATAGAATAGCTCTGTAAGTGTTAATGGTTGATCTGCAGAACCATTAATTTTATCGTTATCAATAACGATATCTGCAGTATTGATAACCGCTTTTGTAGCTACAGAATCAGTATTTTTGTAAGTGATTGTTTTAGTACCAATCTTTGTATTATTTACTTTAACATCTACATTTAATGTTCCAGAGCCAGCAAAAGCTTTGTATGCATTTGCATTTACAACAGCTACTGACTGACCAGCAACATCAATATAATTTTTCACTTCAGGGTTTTTGTCATAACCTTGAATCTCTAAAGTAACACCAGATGTTACAGCTTGAATTTTGTTTCCTTGAGCATCAACTTCGTAAACTGCAAAGTTTACTGCATCATCATTTGTTTCAGGAGCAACATCTTTGTCCAAATCAATTTCTGTAGCATCTGTTTCAATTACATAACCAGCGAATGCGCCAGCATCTTTACCTGTTACAGTTAAAGTTTTTGTAAATACTACGTTACCTTTAGTATCTTTAAACTCTACTGTAATTGTTGCAGTTCCTTTTCCAACTTCAGTGATTGTTATTGGAAGCGAAGAAGATGCTGAAGCAACATCATTTACTGTAACTGTAGCAACATTTGTATTGCTAGATTTGGCAGTTAATGTACCAACTTTAGTTCCTCCAACAAACACATCGTTAGATGTAACTGTTGCTTGGATTTTTTCACCATATTGGTCAACGATGTTGACATTTACAGAATCAGTCTCGCCAGAATTTAATGCAGTATTGAAGTAAACATTTGATTTACTTAAATTTGCATTTGTAATTGTAGAATCTGCTTTAACTGTAAAGCTAACAGTAGTTACAAAGTCACCAATTGTTAACTTAACTTGCGCAGTACCAGTAGAATAAGCATTAACAACTAACTCGCCACCAACAACAGACACAGTAGCAACAGCTGGAGTTAAGTTTTCAATTTTTGTTACATCGCTAGCAGATAATAATTTCTCAGAACCATTATTATCTTTTACTAGAAGCTCCAAGTTTGGAGTTTCTGATTTTTTCATTTCAGAAGTTAATTTTCCATCTTTTACTGCTTGTTTGTAAGCAGATACAGTATCTACATCATTACCTAATCCAAAACCAGTAAGTGATGTTACAGCAATTGGTGCTAAAGTAACCTTAATTGCATCACTTTGCTTAACTACTTCACTACCAGATTTAACTGTGACTTGTACATAAGCAGTTTCACTTGTAGAAACAGAACCAACTGTTCCAGCAGTTGTACTAACTTTTGATGAAGTAGAAGAAATTTCTACAGTATATTTATCAGTTACATCAACACCGTTAGCATTTGTTAATTTTACAAAGTCAACAATGTCCTCGCCTGGAACAAACGTAGTTTTTGTTAATTCAATTTTGCTAACTTCACCGATTTCATAAGTAAACTCAACTGTAGTTGATTCTTTTAATTCAACACCAGTAGCAGATTTTACACCATTCACAGTAACTTTGTAAGTTTCTTTATCTGTCAATTCTTTGTTGAAAGTTAATTTAACTTCTTTTTTATTATTAGGGTTAATTTCTGCTTTAACCACTGTTAATCCGTTATCAACTGTGAAGTTTGTAGCTGTAGCTTCGCCAATTTCACCTTTGAAAGTTACAACCGCTTGTGTTGAGTTAATCGCACTTACACTAACAACTTCAGGTTCTACAGCAAGAGTTTCAGTACGATGTGTGAATAATGCGAACTCACCGCGAGTTACTTTATCGTTAGAACCAAATTGAGTTGCATTTTTACCAGTAGTGATACCGTGTTTGTAAAGAGCTTTTACGTAAGGTTCGAAAGTTTTGCTTACGTCAGTGAATGGTAATTCGACATCTTCACCAGTTAACTTGTAAGCGTTAGCAATTACTTTTGCCATTTCGGCACGAGTCATTGGATCTTCCGCACCGAAAGTAGTCGCTGTTTTACCGTTGATGATTCCAGCAGCTTTAAGTGCGTTTACAGCACCACGAGCACGCTCTGGAACATCAGTGAAACCAGCGTCTGGCGCATTTTCAGTGTCAAGACCTAAAAGTTTTGCGATCATGACAGCAGCGTCAGCACGTTTGATTTCTTGTGATGTACCGAAGGATGTTTCAGATACACCGTTTGTTACACCTTTTTCTACTAAGTAATCTACTGCTTCTTTGTAACGATCAGATACGTCTGTGAAGCTAGCAGCAGCGGCTGGTGTAACAGCAGATGCAACTAAAGTTGCAGTTGCAGCAGTTGCTACAAATTTGCGATAAGACTTAGGTTGATAAGCCATTTACTAGTTCCTCCCCGTTTTGTAATTCTTTTTCTAATTCAACCGATGGAATTCCATCGGTTTATTAATGAATGTATAGTTAACAATCCCTATTCCATAAAGTCTATTCTATTAATATGAAAGAATCATTCCATTTTCCTTCTAAAAATGAAAAATATACAATAAAAATGACTTTATGGAATAAATGGAATTATTGAACTCGATTTCTATTCTACCAAACTAGTAGGATTTTTCAACTACTTTTTACATATTTCACTAAAAATTTATTAAAAAATTCCTTCACTTCATATTTAATCCCAATTAACATATATCTGTCAACTTTTTTACAAATTAACAAACTACCTATATATAGTAAAAACGCACTTGCTTATGCAAGTGCGTTATCGTTATTTTATCATAATGCCTGTTCTTTCAATTGGTGTAAAAACGCTATGACTAAGGCGCTTACTAACCAGAAGATTACATTTAGTTGAGGAATAAACATCAAATTGTTCGATAAGTTTTGCACCATAAAGGTAGCGGCACCAACAAATAGACCAGCAGCAAGGACTTTGCCTAACCGTTCACGTTGGGCAAAATATAGTTTGGCAACTTGTAAGAAGAATAGAACGTAAATCGCCATAAACGTCATAAGACCAATAGTTCCTGTTTCTGCTGCTACCTTTAAATAAGAGTTATGAACAGAGTAAGCTTCGTGTCCGATATCTAATTCTGGATATTTCGTAACAAAATCTTTATAGCGAACATAATAATTTCCCATTCCTACCCCTAATACCGGGTTGTCTCGAAACATGACCCAACCAGTTTTCCATAAGGTGACTCGTGAAACAACTGCTCGATTGGTTGTTTCGTCCTCTTCAACCATCTCTTCATCCGTTGTTTCGTCCCCTTCATCATCATCGCCAAAGACTGGTCCACTAATAACCGAGCTTGTGTTTTTAAATACGAGTTTTTCAATCGCATAAAGGGCCGAATGGGTGCGCTCTTGTACATCTGGCATGAAATAAACAAATATCGTAAGTGCGATAAATGAAAGAAGGATGTGTGGCTTTATAAATCCTTTGATAAACTTCTTCGGCATAATCATTAGGATTAACAATAAACCACCAATCATTGTTACCCATGCGGCACGTGTGTAAGTCAAAATTAAATTAATGACATAGATTGCATAGAAAGCAAAAAACATCAATTGTACTTTCTTCTCTTTAAAATAGACGACGGCTAAAAGAAGCAATGTTGGAATGACGAAGTTTAAAAAGGAAGAGTAATAGTTTGGATTAATTAAAGTAGAATCTACACGTCCTTTTGCTTCTTTTAACGCATATAGACCTGCTTTATTTAAGGAAAAGTTAAATACGTATTGAAAAATTCCAAACAATCCGACAATGAGAGCAGCAATCCCAAACGCTTTTGCAAAATTTAAATATTGCTCTTTAGAAAACTTCACTTTTACTAGAATTAAAAATAAGAACACATACGATAAATAGCGAGCAATTTCCATCACGGCAGGTGATAAGCTCTCAGCCTTTACAAGAGATGCGATAGCTGCTAAAAGAAATAAAAGAAACGCGATGAAAAACGAACGAATATTAAAACGATTGAATTCAATGTTTCCTTTTCGATAATCATATACAAATGACAAGACAAGTAAAGGAATAAGAACCACTTCCGCCGAAAGTGGAAGAGGACCAATGTATGTTTTAAAGTATACAATTGGTATGACTGCTAACATTATTAACGTAATATAATAAGTCAAACTATTTTTTGTTTGAGTCATTGTCTAAATGTCTCCTTTTTTCATTTTCAAGCTTCATTGACAACATACATAAAAATTGTATAGGTGACAACCCCTTAATTTTTCCTTTTTAAAAGCTGTTCATAAGTCTCAACCGTTAGCTGATAAAGGTGATCTAAGGAGAAATATTTTTCGGCATGTTTCCGTAATTCCACACCTTTTTCTAGCAACGTCCCTTGTAAGAAATGTTGGTACGCCTCCTTCATGGCTTGACAATAGGCTACCTCATCCCCAACAGGTACGACCCATCCTTTATTATCGTCACTAATAAGTTCACGGACTCCGCCAACGTCTGTGGAAATCACCGGTACTTCTTCATTGGCAGCTTCTAACAAAACAAGGGGAAAACTCTCGCTTTGAGAGGCCAATAAAGCTACATGCGATATGGAATATAGTTCTTGAACATCTTTTCGAAAACCAAGGAATTTCACTTGTTGACTTAATCCAAGTTGTTCCACTAACTTTTCTAGTTCTTGTCGAATCGGGCCGTCTCCGATAAGTAACAATTTTCCCTTGGGTAAATCGGCATTCTGAAACGCGCGTAACACAAGTTCATGACACTTTACAGGATGAAGACGAGCAACCATGGTCATGATAAACTCATCAGGTAATAAGCCAAGTTGTTGCTGCAAATGTTCCGCTTTCTTCACTTTAGGGGTGAAATCAATCCCATTGTAAACGGTTTGAATTTTATGACCTGGTATGCCAAGTTCTATTAGATTTTCTTTAAATCTTTCCGATACCGCAAAAAAGTAGTGGACCCTTTTGAGGGATATTAAATTCAGCTTTGTAAAGATAGCCCCTTTCCATCCTCGTTTCATAAAATCAAGCTTCGGATCACTATGAACCGTCGTTACCCACTTACATGGAAGGACCCGGTGTATGAGGAAACCGATCAAATTCGCGCGTGGACCATGCGTGTGTAAAATATCGAATTTTTCTTTTCGAATAAAAGAAATGACTTTCGTTAACACAGATAAATCATAACGAGAAGACTGCTTTATTAATTGAACACGGATTCCTGCTTCCCGTGCTTCTTGTGCTAACGGTCCATCTTGAAACACGAGTAAACATACGTTTTCAGAAGGAAATTTTGAAAGCAAGGTCACCACGTGCTTTCTTGATCCACCTGTTTCCCCACCGCTAATCATATGCAATACTTTAACCATAGGATCCTCCACCATCCCATCTTAAATACTTTACAATCAAAACAATATCCTAGAAGGAGGGGCCTTCTAGGATGCTGTGTTATCTGGAAGTAAGAACTTTCCACAAAAATTTCGGAAGTGCTAGTTGACGCTTCAATCGTTTCGGTTCTTTCATTAGGCGGTAAAACCATTCTAAGCCAAGCTTTCGAAAAACTAGCGGAGCTCGTTTCACACGTCCGGCATACACATCGAAACTACCGCCGACTCCTTGATAGACCAAAGGACAAAGTCGATCCATGTGTTCTTTTATCCATAACTCTTGCTTTGGACTACCCATGGCGACAAATAAAATCTGTGCCTTTGATTCATTGATTTTTGTGATGACCTTTTCGACATCTTTTTCGTATCCATGTTGAACGCCAGCAATGCGAAGTTTCGGGTATTTCTTTTGAATATTAGCCGCTGCTTGATGTACGACCTCTTCTTTTGCCCCGTACAGAAAGACACCGAAGCCTTCTTCAGCCGCAAATTGTAACAGCCGATCCATCATGTCGACACCCGTTACACGAGAACGAATCTTTCCACCTTTTAAACGAGAGGCTAAAATAATGCCAATCCCATCTGGTATTTGGTAAGTCGCTGAATTAATCAGCGTTCTTAAACTTTCATTTTTCTCCGCAGCAATCACCTTTTCTGGGTTGACTGCGATAATGGTCGATTTTTCTCCTTTTTCCATTCGTTGCTTTAAATCTGAGATAATTTCATCGTACGTATAAGGAGAAACGTTAACACCAAAATAAGACTCTTTTTCCATATGAAGCCCTTCCTTATTCTTGAATTGCTGTTAAGTGACCTAAATCACCAATACGATAAAGCATCACACCTTCATGGGAAGGAACACAATTTTTCGTATCAAAAATAACCGGTGTTTTCATTTTTTCTCGAATCAAATGAAAGTCTAGCTGTTTGAACTCATTATGATCAGCAAGAACCACAATTAAGTGTGCTCCATCTACTGCTTCCTCTAATGTCGACAGCGTAAAGGATACTTGCTCTTCACGTACGTGTGGATCGTAAATTCGTACATCGTATCGAGGATTCGCAAGCAGCATCTCAGTGATTTCAATTGCTGGACTTTCACGAACATCATCTATATTTCCTTTATACGTTAATCCAAACACAGCAATTTTTGGATTTTTTAATTCACATGTTAATCGCTTAATTTGCTCCATAACAAAATACGGCATCGAATTATTGATTTCACGGGCTGTCTGAATTAATGGTGATTCTTCTACCGCTTTTTCAACAATGAAGTATGGGTCAACGGCTAAACAATGGCCACCAACCCCTGGTCCAGGCTGATGAATATTGACCCGTGGATGTTTGTTCGCGAGTTCAATGACTTCATGAGCATTGATCCCTAATTTTTTTGATATTTTGACTAACTCATTCGCAAGGGCAATGTTCACATCACGATACGTATTTTCCATCAGCTTGGACATTTCGGCCGTTACCGCTTCCGTTTCAATCACTTCACCCGTCACAATCGCTCGATAGACATCAGCCGCTTTTTTGGAAGCTTCTGGAGTAATCCCACCAACAATCCGAGTATTCTCGATCAATTCAATTAAAATTCGTCCAGGTAGCACTCGTTCAGGACAATGCGCTACATACACATCGTTGTATGCATCAATTCCATGCTCCTGTAAAATGGGTGCAACAACATCGTTCATTGTTCGAGGTGGAATGGTCGATTCGACAATCAAAACATTTCCCTTTTCTAAATATGGAGCGACAGCTTTTGTTGCACTAATAACATAATCCACATTCGCTGTACGGTCCTCATGAATAGGAGTTGGGACAGCGATAATAAACACATCTGCTTTCTCTGGTGTTAATGACGCACGTAGGTTACCTTTTTGAACCACTTCTTTGACAAGTTCCGGTAACCCTACCTCCTCAATATGAATTTCACCTTTATTTAATAAATCTACTACTTTTTCGTTGACGTCTACTCCTACCACTTCATAACCGGCACGAGCAAAAATGGCCGAAGTAGGGAGACCAATATATCCTAATCCAATGACACAAATTTTATCCATAGGTTAATAAACCTCACTTTTAATTAGTTTTTAAAAAACGACAATTTCTTACATAGTATAACAAATGACAAAAAAGGTTTCATCTACTACATTGCTAGGAAATCATTGTAATGATAAAATAAACTTTGATTTTTAAGTGCGATTTCACCCGCACTTTTTATTTTGCTTATTTTTTATTTTTTGTAAAGGAGGCAAATGGCTTGAAATTTGTGATTTCTGGTTTTTATGGATTAGGAAATACGGGGGATGAAGCCATTTTAGAAGCCATTATTGATAACTTACGAGAGGAATTTAACAACCCAGATATTACCGTTTTTTCACTTTCTCCAGAAAAAACGGCAAAAGAACACAACGTCAAAAGTGTATATCGCGGTTGGCGGCATGAAAATAAAGAGAAAATAAAAGCATTAAGGGAAGCCGATTTACTCATTAGTGGTGGAGGAGGATTGCTACAAGACCATTATCCAACCAAATTTTTGTTTGGTCCTCTTCCATATTATCTATTGATTGTCTTATTAGCAAAATTATGTGGAACGAAAGTCATGTTTTTCTCTCAAGGAATTGGGCCTGTAAAGACAAAATGGGGAAAAATACTAATGAAGTTAGCAAACTTAGCGGACTTTATTACAGTGCGTGATGAATATTCGAAACAATTACTGCACGAATTAGGAGTAAAACGCCCGCAAACAGTTGTCACGTCCGACATTGTTTTTGCCTTTAAACCTAAAAAAGATGACTCATGTATCAAATCACTTCCTTTAAAAGGAGACGAAAAATTAGTTGCTGTATCCGTGAGACCTTGGTTTGAACATGTCAAACAGTTTGAACAAGTGGCTCAAATATTAGATGCATTAATCGAACAAAAAGGAATTACACCAGTGTTTGTTCCTATGGAAGGGCACCACGACAAAAAAGCAAGCGAGCAAGTATTAGCTCAAATGAAACACGCAGAAAAATGCCATTTACTAGGAACTGATTTCACACCAAATCAGTACTTAAACTTTATCGGCCAATGTCAATTAACCGTTGGTATGAGACTACATGCGCTTATTTTCTCGACTTTAATGGGAGTGCCACACATCGGATTGAGTTATGATACCAAAGTGGAGAGTTTATTAAAACGAAGCGGCATGTGGAAATTCTCTGCTCGTTTAGAAGAGATTCATGTGGATACATTGATTCAAAACGCTATTCACTTATTAGAGCACCACGATCAACATGCAGTAGAAATTAAAGAAAATGCTGATCATATGCGGAAGGAAGCCGTTCGAAACTTAGAACTAATGAAGCAGCATTTTTTCTCTTAATTAATCAATTACCTGTCAAATCATGAGCCAGAGGAGGGCCAATGATGAAAATATTACTTGCGACTGCATACGACTATCCTCATGCCGGAGGTCTTTCAACACATGTCACTACATTAAAAGCTGGTTTAGAGTCACTCGGGCATGAAGTGGATGTATTATCATTTTCCAATGTTTCTCCACTTGTTCAAAACATCTATGCGAAAGGTCCTAGCTATCTTCTTAATAAAGTAAAAAAAGGGAAAGGCATCGTTTGGACACACAACGTACGGAAAAAATTACTTCAATCCCTAATTGAAAAAAATAAACATAAACAATACGACATTATTAATGCACAAGATGCATTTACCACATTAGCTGCTCTCGAATCAGGAATTCCAACTGTGATGACGGTTCACGGGTATATGACGTTTGAATCTATTAGTAAAGGATCCCTTGTAGAAGGCAGTAAAGAAGCAATGTACATGACAGAAGTAGAAATTAAAGCCTATCAAGGGGCACGAAAGCTAGTAACCGTTGACCAGCGTTTAAAGAATTATGTAAAAGAAGTATCAGGTGTAGAAGCGACAGCGATTCGAAACTTTATTGATATTCATAATTTCAAGCCGGATAAAGAACGAAAAAATGAGTTAAAAGAAAAGTACGGTATTCCATTGAAAAGAAATGTGATTTTCGTTCCAAGACGATTAACGAGAAAAAATGGGGTCATTTATCCCGCTCTTGCACTACCGACCGTTTTAAAGCAATTCCCAAATACTCAACTTATCTATGCGGGTAGCGGCGAAGCATTAAGTGAGATTAAACAAATTGTCGAAAAGAATAACTTAGAACAAAACGTCACACTTTTAGGAGCCATTCCTCACGAACAAATCAAAGATTATTATGCGATGAGCGACGTGGTTCTTGTTCCTAGCGTTCATTCAGCTGGAGTAGAAGAGGCGACTTCGATTTCTGCATTAGAAGCAATGGGATCTGGTTCACCTCTTGTTGCCTGTGCGGTCGGAGGTCTAAAAGAAATTGTGGAACACGAAGTAGATGGTCTTCTCGTCGAAGAAAAAAATGAACAGCAGCTTGCCGAAGCGATTATTCATATTTTATCTGATCCAGAAAAAGGAGAAGAAATGGCGAAAAAAGCCCGTGAGAAAATTGAAAAGGAATACTCCCACATTTCTGCAGCTCAAAAATATGAATCAATCTATTTAAGTGCATTACAGGAGAAACGAATGAAGTAAGGCTTTTTGTCTTACTTCATTCGTGTTCCTAGTCAAAGCAGGTGTCACGTATGTCTTCATTAAAAAAAACAGCCATATGGATCACGTTGTTGGCGATTGTTTTAAAATTATCGGGATTCTTACGAGAAAGTATCATTGCCAAGCAATTTGGTGCCAATGAATACACAGACGGGTACCTTTTAGCTTTTTCTTTTATCACATTAGTTGTGGCGATGATATCTACTGGATTTAATAATGTGTTTTTACCGTTGTACGTTCAGCATAGAAAGGAAAATGCTGCGTTAACAGAAAAAAACGCCATCGGAATTTTGAACATCACGGTCCTTTTATTTTTAGCAGCAACCGTACTAGGTTACTTTTTCGTACCTACTCTAGTCCCTTTTATTTTTGGTGATATGCATCCAACGACAGAAGAAGTTGCCGTCCATATCACTCAATTTTTCTTCTTATTTATGAGCGCGATTGCTTTAAACGGAATATTAGAATCGTATTTACAAGCTAGACGTGTGTTTGTTCCTTCACAAATATCGAAGCTGTTAGCCACCCTCCTTGGGGCCTTATTCGCCTTATTATTTGCGCAAATATGGGGGATTTATAGTTTAGCCTATGGTTTTATCGTTGGAACTTTGCTTGGAATACTCATTCAATTCGTGTATTTATATAAACATGGATTTCGATGGTCACCGACGATTAAGGTTGAAAAAGAGTTTTCCAAGGTATTTATTGCTTTAATTGTCCCTTCTCTTTTAAACTCCGTCGTAGGACAAGTGAATATGTTCGTTGATAAGATATTCGCATCAAGTACCATCGAAGGTGCTGTTACTTATTTAAATAACGCATCCTTACTAGTTAGTATTCCAAATGCTATATATGGGACAACCATCGCCGCTATTATATTCACCTTATTATCAGAACAAGTAAATCAAAAAGAGAAATTTCAACAAACGTTTTTTATGGGGGTAGAAATTTCCCTCCTTACGTTAATGCCTATTGCTGCTGGATTGTTAGTTGTTGGAGATGCAGTAATATCATTTATTTATGAACGGGGTATGTTTACATCGTTAGATAAGGAAAATACGTATAAAGCGCTCGTTTTTTACTTACCTTTAATTGTGACTCAAGGATTACAATTTATCGTTTCTAAATCGATGTATGCGCAAGGAAAAACAGCCATTGTGTTTCGCATTAGTGTGACGACCATTGTTGTGAACATCCTTTTAAACTGGATATTGGTAGATCGGTTCGGATACCCTGGATTAGCTCTATCTTCTTCAATTGTATCGATTTATTATTTAACGATTTCGTCGATCGTTGTCTATCGAGGCTTCGATCAATTAGAAACGAAAAAACTGATTCGCTTACTAGTCAAAGTGATTCCACCGACTCTCATCATGGCGTTACCAATCTACTTTTTAAAAGGATATATTCATTATTGGTACTCGTTATGGCAGTTAGCACTACTCGTTCCAATAGGTGTTCTACTTTATGCATTTTCGTTAAAAATCTTCTATCCAGAAGGGTTTCAGCGATTATTGCAACTGGTAAAGAGAAAGCGCCCAGCCTAATAATATCTGGAAAATCCTTTTTAACCTACAAATCTTCTTGGTCCGTTTATAAAAAAACGAAGGTGACTGAGTGCTACACTCGGTCACCTTCGTTTCTTATTTTACAATTGGTAATTCTTTAACGTACTCACCAAAGATATAGGCATCTACATAATTGATAGAATCAGAATAAGTTTTTACCCATGTACCCATTTGACCATTTACGTATTCTCTAATAACAATTGGAGCTCCAGAAATTCGATAGGTAAATTGAGCTGATAAAAGTGTATCTGGTTGTTTACGAACATTTAAGCCGGATACAGTTGTTTCCCCAATTGTATACAAGCCACGTTCTTTACTTCCTAAATGTTTGTCAATTCGATACATATGTCCCGCAATTTTTTGACCCCAGTACGGATCGGATGCATAGCTTACGTTAAATCCTCGACTTTTATTTCCTGGTACTGCCCCTTTGGCATAAGCTCCAGAAGGTTCAATGTACTGCTTCGATAATCTTTCAGCTTGATATAAAATACATTCTTCAAAACTATTAAATTCTTGAGCATTATTATAAGGATCACCGTCGGTCGCTTTAATGCCGAATAAGTTATATTTGTCTTGCGCAATCTTACTTAACCCGTAATTACTTTCGTGAATAGCCATCGCTAGTAAAAACATGGCATTGACACGATACGTTTCTTCTGCTTTTTTAAAGGCACTCCCTAGCTCTTTTAACGGGCTTTCTGGCTTGACACTCGCTACATAACTATTTAATTGTTCCGCCGTATAAGAAGTGGTTGTTCGAACAGGTAAATAGTTAAAATATTGATAGCCTTCTCCAACTACTTGTCCATTGCTATTTTCAAAGATTCCCCCATCCCAACTGTAATACTTCGTTCCAGCTTTCATAAAAGATGGGGCTTTTCCGAATAAATAAGAAGCGTAGGAATTAGTAAGCTCACTGTAAACATAATGGTATAGTTCACCGTTTTGAACCATATAATACGATTGACCTTTTTTCAACGGAGTAGGAATCAGCTTGACATTCTCATGTTTAACATATCCAATGGTAGAAGCAACTTGGACTTTCACTTTTTCTGCATCTGCATCTAAGTACTTCATTTCTGTTGTTTGTGTTACATATGTAAGTTGTTTCTTCATTGTTTCGTCATACACAATCGTTAGTAAACTATTAACGGATGGTTTGGCTACAGCAACTCCATCTTTCATTTTTACGATTTCTTCCCCTTGAAGAACAACTTGACTTGAAGGATTCGTAATCGCTGCCACTGCTTGCTCATAGGAAGAATACGTTTTGTTCAATGGAACTAACTGACCATTCTCAATGTTCGCAACTTTAAATTCGGTTCCTTCGCTTGGTGGCGTAGGCCCTTCTTCTTCCTCTTTTTCGATTACTTGAACTAATCGGTATACCACAGCTGCTGATTGGTCACGAGTAGCATATTTCTTTGGATCAAATCGAAATGTTCCATCACCGTTTGGAATGCCTCGTATAATATCAAAATAGACATTTACTGCAATCGCTTGTTTTACAATAGAGGAGGTAATCAACGACTTGTCAGTAAAATTAAGTTCTGCTTGTTGACCCTGGATGCTTAGAAAATCAATGGCCTTTTTTATCATAATCGCCATTTGTTCACGAGTAATCGGATCATCAGGACCGAATTTTCCATTGGAATATCCCGTTACAATACCAGCAGCTGAGGCACTGTTAATCCCATATGCAAGAGGAGAATCTTCAGCAACATCAGGAAAGCGATGCTCAGCGTTAGGTAATTTTAATGCACGAGCGATAAATGTTGCAAACTGTCCACGTGTCACTTGAATGTGTGGCTTATAGATTCCATCACCAAACCCTTGCATAATTCCCATTTCAATCACGGCACGCATTTCCGCTTCTAATTTAATTCCTGTAATATCATCTGAAGCTGCCTCGGATGGCGTTGTAAATACCGACAAAGCGAGCATAAATGCAGCCAAAATCGCCACGAATTTCCTTTTCATCAAAACCACTCCCTAGTTGCCTTCTTTTTACATCTATCATTCTATCATTATTGAATACGAAAAATGAATAGTAAATTCGAAGTACGATGACTGGATTTATTAGGAATTTTCTTTTTTTATTTTCAATGTTACAAAAAGACAGAGCAAGCCTTCAAAAGGGTTGCTCCGCCTCTGTTACACTTTATTGATAATAGACTTTTAATTTGTATGGAGTAAGCGAGGAGTTTCCGTTTACATCACGGACTTTGATGTCATATGTTCCCTTTTTCAAGTTTAATGTAAGTACTTCCATGTCTCCTGCTACGTAATAGTCCGCTCTGTTCATTAGTTTTCCATTTTGATAAACTTCAATCACGCCGTCTATTTCTGGACCGCCATCAAGTGTGATTTTCACCCCTTTATTAGATGGGATATACACACGATACCAATCTTCATCACCGTAAGGGACACCCGCGTTTAAATAACCAGTTGTATAATAATGGTTTGTGCTCTTTCTGAAGAATAACGGTTTTGAAGGAATATTGTTTTTTACTACTGATCCTTTATCTTCATCCTTTGTTGAAACGGGTTGAACGTGTAACGAATATGGAGTTAAACTGAACGGATACATCCCATCTACATATCCGCTTAGTATAATGAAGTAATTTTTTCCTTTCGTTACTTTAAAGGACCCGAATGTCGTACCATCCATGTAAATTCGATCAATATAATGAGACTTTCTCCATTCTTTTTCATCAATTCTCTTGTTCTTATTCGTATCTTCTACAATGACGGCGAATCCATAGACCGGAGCAAATAACTCTGGCGGTAATTTATCTTTTAGTTTCTTGGACGGTTCTTCGTTTTTGAATAATAGTCCCATCACATCATTTGATTTTGCTTCATAGTAGAAAAGATCTTCGTCATATGCACTAGATAGAGCGCCTGTTACTTTTTTATGTGTAATCGTTTTGGCTTGGTTAAATTGGTTGTTAGGTTCATTGGAATCATACACGTGATGATCCAAAATTTTAGAAGTCATACGATAGCCGTTAAACGGAATACTATTGGTGAAGAAGTCAGATGCAATTTTAATATAATATTCTTCCCCTTTTTCCATGCTGACATAAACGTGATCGGAAAACCCAATTCCATACGAACCCCACATAATATTTTCGACCATATATTGAAGGTATGGCTTAGCATCCTCGTTTTCCTTCCGTTCTTCTTCTGTTGGTTTTACTAGTTTATATACTTCTACTCTAGGAATCTCACCTAAATTATTTCCAACGTTAAATTGATAAATTCCTGTTGTTTCAGGGGTAACTTTATACCAGTCCTCATCCCACATTGCTTGTAAAAATCCACCGATTTCTCCGCCGATGTTATACTCTCTCGCAGCTGCTTGAAGCGTTTCAATATAATGTGTTTCCCAATCAAATTCTTCGTCTTCTAGGGTAGCCGCAACTTTTGCTTTTGCCATTTCTAATGGCGTTTCGCCCTCAATTTCTTTTATGAAATATTCATCGAAAGCTTCTGGTAGCATATCCTCATCAGCCGGAACATCTTTTGAATCGATAGAAAGCTTATATGGGATAAAAGATTGTAATATGGTTTCTTCTTTTTCTTTCACTGGACCCATAAAGAAAAACTCAATGAACCCGAAATAGAGGTTTTGTTTACTAGAAACTTTTACTAAGTATTCCATTCCAGGGTCGGCTTTAAATACTAGCGTTTCCCCTTCTGAAGCGCCTTTTGAATTAGCATAATACATTGGAGCTACATCATCTTTACTAATTTGTATAGCTGCTTCCTTTACGAAACCTTCGTCTAGGAGCTCTTCTGGCATTAATCCAAATTGTTCAGCAGCATACACACTAATGTTTGTATCTAAGCCAGGTACTTTTGATAAGTCAATTTTAATTAATTTCTCTGAATCGACACGGAAGCGGAAGAAGTCATCATCCCCCTCTTCCCCAAGGAAGTAGAGTGGTTTAGTCGTTTGGAACGGTACATTGTCAATATGAATAGGAGCTTCTACTGAACTATCATCTTCTGGTAATTCAAAGACTCGTTCAACAGATAGTTCATACCATGCCTTTTTCGCTTTGGAATCATCATAATTTCCATTTACATCTTTCACTTCAATAACCATCTCACCAGAGAAAGGAGCAATGATTGCTTTTCCTTCTATCTTTCCTTCGGTAACATCATTCACTTGTAATTCAAATGGATCCTTGTCATGATCCATATAAACGTTAAATTTATAGTCGTATTGTTTAGCACCGTTTAATGTGATTTGAATGTGGTCACCCTCATTTACTTGCAACTTATAAACATGTCGTTCACTAGGTTTAGTGAAATATTCTTTTACTTGATAGTTTGGAGAAGGATCAATCTTTTTGGCAACTTTATCTAATTCTTCATTTGTCGGCTCACCTTTCACATATTTGGGAATATTCTTAATATTGTATTTTAGTGCCGCTATTGGGTTAACCAAACCATACCCGTACTTCACGTCAAACCCTTTTTCTCCTAAATCTTCCGCCGTATGTTCTAAAATAAACTCAACTTCTTGAGGAGTTAAGTCAGGGTATTTGGAAAGAAGTAAAGAAACAACACCCGTAACAACAGGAGCAGACATAGAGGTACCGCTCATATTGTAATAAGTAGATTTTTTCTCATAGTCATACAGAGTACTATAAACATCTTCACCAGGCGCAACTAAGTCTACTGAAGGACCATACGTAGAGAAATAGGATAATTTTTTCTCTTTGTTAATGGAACCTACACTAATAACACCTTCGATAGAAGCCGGATACATGCGTGTATCATCACCAGAGTTACCTGCCGATGCTACAATAATGACATTTTTACTTAATGCTTCTTTAACAGCGTCTTCTAAAATTGGAGATGGCATTGGACTACCTAAACTCATGTTAATTACTTTTGCCCCTCTTTTTACCGCTTCTAAAATGGCTTGGGCAATGGTGTAGTCTGTGGTAGTCCAACTACGGTCAATTACATCAATCGAGATTAACTCTACATTTGGATTAATACCATAGCCACCCACATCATTGCCTTTTTCGGCTGCAATGATTCCCGCTACATGTGTACCGTGATAATCAGGAGTTGCTTGATTCATTGGGTTGATGACATTATAACTATTTAATAGTTTTCCTTTTAATTCGGGGTGATTTTTATCAATCCCTTGGTCAATGACGGCTATCTTTACTTTATGTTTACCAGCTAGCTTTTGAGCACTCTCTGTTTTTAGTAAATCATGCATATATTGAAGATCGGCTTTCGGGTCTTTAAAGCTCATCGGTTGATAGAGTGCACTCGGTTGAATAGCGAGCGTTTTCGGATGCTGTTGGATCCGTTTAATCGTTCTAGATGCATTCTTTTTATCTTTGATTTTTATAATGGAGTAATTTAATTCCGGTATCGATTGAATAACGGTTACTCCAAGCTTTTTATACTCATGGTAAGAAAATGGTTGTTGATATTTCACTACAAAGGTGTCATCACTTAAAAATACTTGATCTTTTGCTTCTTCTTTTTGTTTGAGTATTGGATGTTCCCCTATCTTAGAAGTAATGGAGGCCTTCCCAACATCAGCTGCATTCGCATAAGGAAGAAATGCTCCCCCAGTTAGTAAACTAGCTGAAATTCCTAAAGCCACAACTTGCTTTTTCCACCTTCTCATATTTCCCCTCCTATTAAAATTGGAATCACTTTCCATTATAAGTTTACCATTATAGGAAAACAATGGTATGTTTAAGTTTTTTGGCTCTCTGTCAATTGTGGTGGTGCAAATATTTCCAATACTCTCTCTTTGGAAGGAATGTAGGTTAACCTAC
>NZ_JBCNBW010000077.1:0-28153 GCF_050478865.1 Aeribacillus pallidus
CTTGACAGGGTTATGTGCATAAAAGAGACCTCTTTTAATTTGTGGAATTTAATGAGACTAATTCATAATAAATAACGGTTTTTCCACTTTCCCATTGCAAACGGCGGATGATAGCCGTTCCACTTGAATCACTTTCTTTCGTTTTCCGAATATCCATCGGTACGTCCAATGGGTATAACCGGTACCCTTCTTTTTCTAATCGAAACAAATTTTTTTCTTCTCCGTCAATTCGTGTTTCTTGACCGTTCGTAACGATTATCGTTTGTAATTCCAACGGCATTCCCATACTTCTTCTCCCCTTCATCATTCTTGCTTTTATCGTACCATGAAAGCGTTTGATTTTTCATCCATTGACATAATTCTTTTACAACTTTTCGATTGACTGCAGGTGGAAAATAGTGATTAAAAGTAGGAAAATACCACGTTTCAACGCACTTTCGTTCGCGCTTCAACGCTTCTTCTAACTCATAGGCATGTTGAATGGAGACATTTTCATCTTTTGCCCCATGAATAATTAAAACAGGACAATGCAACTCATTCATTTGATTTAACGGCGTTCGCCAAGCATAGCGTTCAGGATACTTCCGTGGCGTTCCCCCAATCACTCGCTTCATCATTCGCCGTAAATCTTTCCGTTCTTCATACGTTAAAACCATATTGGACACACCGCCCCAAGTGACTAAAGATGCAGTATCCTTTTTCTCAAGCCCGGTTAGCAATGCCATCACTCCCCCGCGCGAAAAACCAAAGATATGAATGCACCCTTCTTTAACCCGTGGATGTTGACGTAATAATTCGTAACCGGAAAACGCATCATGCCGATCATCGCCGGCAAAATCTTCGTTCCCCTCTCCACCTTGATTTCCTCGATAAAATGGGGCAAACACGATAAACCCTTCCGCCGCGAATTGAATAATTCTAGCCGGCCGAACTTTGCCAACGTTTTTTATCCCTCCTCGCAAATATAAAAAGCCATCGTAAGAACGTTCATCTTTAGGTTCGGCTAACAACCCTTTTACTTTGAGTCCCCTTGACCAATACGTTACTAGAAATAACCGTATATTCGGATGAGGGGATGGGAACGGGTGTTTGGAAATGATTTGTCCATCCTTCAACATCATTCACTCCAATTTTTATATGTTGGGCTATCACATATTTTTTTACTTCTCATACACTATGTTAGCAAACTTTATGGAACCTTAAAGGAGGTAAACTGGATGAACAAAAAAAAATGGTTCTTTTTCTTATTCCTTATCGGCACCCTAACATTTGGACTGAGTGCTTGTAAGCAAGACCAAGAGTTACAAACTGTCCGTGTTGCTGAAGTTACGCGTTCTATTTTTTATGCTCCCCAATATGTCGCCATTGAAAAAGGCTTTTTTGCTGATGAAGGGATCAACATTGAGCTAACGACGACATGGGGAGGAGATAAAACAATGACGACTCTCCTCTCAAATGGAGCCGATGTCGCCCTCGTTGGATCGGAAACTACGATTTATGTGTATGCTCAAGGAGCAAGTGACCCGGTTATTAACTTTGCTCAATTAACACAAACGGATGGAAGCTTCCTCGTCTCTCGAAAGCCAATAGACAATTTTACCTGGGATCAATTGAAAGGAACAACCTTCCTTGGACAACGAAAAGGCGGCATGCCGCAAATGGTTGGTGAATTTGTTTTAAAACAACACGGAATCGACCCACAAAACGACATACATTTAATTCAAAACATTGAGTTTGCCAATATCGCTAATGCTTTTGCATCAGGAACAGGAGATTTTGTCCAATTGTTCGAACCGACTGCATCGATTTTTGAAAAAGAAGGAATTGGTTATATCATTGCTTCTTTCGGTGAAGAATCTGGGCACGTTCCATATACAACGTATATGGCAAAACAAAGTTTGATTCAAGAAGATGCGGACTTAATTGAGAAATTTACACGAGCCATATATCGCGGGCAACAATGGGTGGAAACGCATCACCCTAAAGAAATTGCCCAAGTCATTCAACCATACTTTGAAGATACAAGTTTAGACATCATTGAAACGGTCGTGGAACGCTATCAACAGCAAGGCTCTTATGCAACAAATCCAATATTGGACGAAGAAGAGTGGAATCATCTTCAAGATATTATGGAGGAAGCATCTGAACTTCCAAAACGGATTCCTCATTCAGTGCTAGTGAACACGGAAATTGCCGAAAAAGTAGTCAATGAATAGAGGTGAATAGCTTGAGCTTTTTAATACTTCGCAACATTTCTCACACGTATTTTACACCAACGTCTATTACACCAGCACTAGAAGACATCAATTTAGAAATTGAAAAAGGGGAGTTCGTTTCCCTCATCGGCCCAAGTGGATGCGGGAAAACGACCCTTTTGACGATCATTTCAGGATTATTATCCCCAACACGAGGAGAAGTTTTAATTGAAAATGAACCCGTTAATCACCTAAAAAATTCGATTGGCTACATGCTTCAGCAAGACTATTTACTTCCGTGGAAAACGATTAAAGATAATATCTTAATTGGATTAAAACTTAAAAACGACTTAAACGCGGAAAAAGAACAACAAGCTATTCAATTACTTCACCATATCGGTCTTGAAGGTGTAGAAAACATGTTTCCGCGCCAACTATCTGGAGGGATGCGACAACGAGTTGCTCTTGTTCGAACGCTTGTCGTTGACCCTAAAATTTTCCTGTTAGATGAACCATTCTCAGCTCTTGATTATCAAGCAAAGCTCAAATTGGAGGACCTAGTCGCTGATACGCTGAAGTCTTTTCAAAAAACGGCCGTACTTGTCACTCACGACATTCAAGAAGCGATTGGGATGAGTGATCGCGTCGTTCTTCTATCTCCTCGTCCTGGTAGAATTCATCAAATTTTCAATGTACCAGAAGAAATTCGGGCGTTACCACCGTTCCAAGCTCGCAACCATCCGAAGTTCCATACCATGTTTCACACCATTTGGAAGGAGCTTGAGAACATTGGCTTACCATCAGGATAATGAAATACTACACCGACAATTTTTGGAAAAACAAAAGAAAATAAAACGAAAAGTTCGGACCTACCAATTACTCATTTTTATTTTGTTCGTTGCATGTTGGGAACTAGCGAGCACTTCCCAATTCATTGACCCATTAATTTTTAGTTCACCTAGCAAAGTACTCGCCCTACTGATTGATAAAGTGACAGATGGAAGCTTATTTTCCCATTTATTGATCACCATTATCGAGACCATTTTCGGCTTTCTTTTCGGAACGATTCTTGGAACAACGATGGCAGCGACGTTATGGTGGTTTCCGACCTTTTCAAAAGTATCCGATCCATATTTAGTCGTCCTTAACGCTATGCCGAAAGTCGCTCTTGGCCCTATCTTTATCGTCGTACTAGGGCCAGGCATGATATCCATTATCGGCATGGGCATGATCATTTCCGTCGTTATTACCACACTGGTAGTTTATAGCTCCTTTAAAGAAGTCGACGAGAATTATATCAAAATGCTAAAAACGTTTGGTGCAAGGAAACGTCAAATTTTTACTGAAGCGATCTTACCTGCTTCCTTCCCAACCATCATTTCGACATTAAAAGTCAATGTCGGTCTCTCGTGGATAGGAGTCATCGTTGGAGAATTTCTCGTCTCCAACCGTGGCTTAGGGTATTTAATTATATATGGATTTCAAGTATTTAATTTTACCCTTGTACTCCTTGCGTTATTTTTAGTCGCCCTTTTTGCTACGTTAATGTATCAGCTTGTCCATTGGGTCGAACGGGTAATTATAAAAGATCGCATGTTGGATTAACAATGAAGGGCCAGCATCGAAAATATTCATGCTGACCCTTAATTTTTAAAAGCTTCGCTGAACGAACTCGTGATTTGTATTTACTAGGCGTTTTTAAATAAAATTTCGTTCTTTTAAATACGTTAACGTACTACGAAGCACATCATCTTTCATGATAAAACTAACATGGTCTTGTTGAATATAGGAAAGAAGATTTCCTCTCACAAGAACTGGACCATTCGTTTCCATATAGCTTTTTTTCTCTTTTAATAAAGTGACATTAGCGAAAAATATCGCTTTAACAAAGCTGGAGGACTCGGATTGCACTTTATATTGTCCGACGTACGTTAAATCGGTAACAATTCCCCCAGTTTCTTCAAATACTTCTCTTTTTGCCGCTTCTTCTACTGTTTCGTTTTCTTCTACTTTCCCCCCAGGGAATTCGTGACCACGGATAGGATGGTCGGTTAACAACCATTGCCCTTTATACATCGTAATTACCAAGACGTGGGTAGGCTCTTCTTGGAAAGGGTCTTTTTCAAAAGATAATGTCACGGTTTGCCCGATTTGGTCCGTAAACGTCTTCATCATTCACACTCTTCTCGTTTTTCTTCTTATTATAAATGGATTGAGAAGAATTCGCAGTACGGAAAATCTAAGGGGATAAAATGCCCATGGATTCAATATGATTTTTCGCTTCTTCATCTCCCAACTTATAAATCATTTCATAAATCCGTTTCAAGTTTTTATCATAGGCATCATTCTCTTTATCATAATGATATTGGATATATGGAACATGCGAACGATAAAAGGCTTGAATATCTGTAGAGTAGTTGGAATCGAATAGTTCCCGGAGTTGTGTAATTTCTTGATCTGTCGCCTCAATTTTAAAATCCCATGGAGAATCCGTTGACGTTTGCATAATTTCTCCGTGTCCGATGGAAATGTAGTATGTTCTTTTTTCTTCAGGCATCTGTTCCATCTCCTTTTTTCAATCCTTGTTTATCGTTTCCCTCAATCGCTTCATTCTTATTCTTTATTTTTTCGAATTATTTTTTGATTTGACTTTCTGTTTTAATAATTCGACAGCATTTACTAAAAATGTTGGAATCGGTAGCCCAGCACGACCCGCATTTTCCAAAATAGAAATGACTTCATTAAGAATATAGAAAAAAATGGTCGCATCACGAAGCATATTGTTTTCCCAAATCAGTGAATCAATAAAATGAGCGGTAGCCACTACGGCAAATATAAAAATTTTCATCGCAATGCCCTTTAAACCTACTTTACTAGACAACGTTCCTTCGATAAAAGAGGCAATCATTCCGGTAATGTAATCAAGAAGAACAATACCAAATAAAACAAGAACAAGCGAATCAATTCCCCCAATAATATAGCCTCCGAAAGATGCAAAAGAAGCGAAAGCGACAGCAAAAAATCCATTTATTTTTATACCGATGTCCTCCTTTCGTCACACGGATAGATTGTAAAAAAAGGGTACACTAGTAATAAAACTGTGCTTTACATTATATGTAACGATAAAACAAGATGTGCCGTACAGAATCTTTGAAAGGAGGACAACTAGTGAAAATTGTAGATGAGTTGTATCATTTATTAGGAACAGAGGCACAATTGAATGAAGAGGAATTAGATATGTTAACGTTCGCGGTCTTAGATGTCTATAATCGCAAGGATTTATTACGGCTAGTGGGAGAAATGACAGATGAAGAATTGCATTACTTTATTCGTCTTTACTTAGTAGAGAGCTTAAAAGGGAAATTTACGAGTAAAAAGAAAGGTGCAGCCTCACAGCTACACCTCCATTAACGATTACGCTTGTATATCCACTACTTTGCCTTTATACGGATGGGGAGCAACGTGTTGATTTGTTTCCCGTAAATCTTCCAACATCGTGGTGACTTGCGCAGTTTGAGTCGCCATTTGACTTTTCAACAAATTCAAGTTTAACGTATGTTGCAGTTCAGCGACTTGTTTTCCCATTATAGAAGAAAGATTCATTGTGATTCCCCTTTTTTCTTTTATTGTAACAAATTCATTTGAGAGAATTAAGAGAACACAACCAAATTTTATATACTTATGATAATTTTTACAACAATTTAGAAATAGGTATCTCAAATTCCAGACAACTTTACCTACTCATTACATATTGATTCGATTTTATTAAGTCAAATACAAAAAACATGGCCCGTATCGACAGAGTTTAATTTAATGCTTGCTACAGTACTTCAATATCACCATAAAATGGAATCATTATAAAAAACATGCCGTAGCTTACTAAACTACTAAAAGAATATCTAGAACTCAATCATGTTTTTTCCGATTTGGCCATTCTTGAGGAACAGGGTCCACTCCACCTGGATGAAACGGATGGCATTTTAATATTCGTTTGATCGTTAACCATCCTCCTCTTATCGCTCCAAATCGTTCAATTGCCTCCATTCCATAATGGGAGCAAGACGGATAAAAACGGCATGTCGGAGGTTTTAGTGGCGATATAAATTTTTGATAAAACCGAATCCCTTTAAGTAAGACAGATTTCAATAAAAATACCTCCTATAAAAAAATAGCTCCAGCAATTATGCCGGAAACTACACTCCCTTGTTTCATTTCGAATCGTTAGTTGTACGCATGTTTTCAAGATGCGGATTGTTATCAATCGGATCCACCGTATGCTTATATTGATATGCTTTCGAAGTGGTAAGGGCGCTTAAAAGAATCACAAGGAAAATAATGATAATAGAAATCACAAGTACAGTAAAAACCATGTAACTAACCTCCTCCTATTATTATTATCATACCAAACGGAATCATCGTAAAGAAAAAGTTACTGCGCATGAGGGTAATAGGAGGCCTGGGTCATCTAAATAACAAACTGCTTATTGAAAATTTTTTTGTAAAAAAGACAGGTCCAAAAAATAGTATCGTAACTAGAAGGATTTCCTAAACAAATCGTTTCTCTTATAAAAGTAGCCACTACCGTCAAAATAGAAACATCGAATCAAGACGTTCCTTTGTAAACAATACATGGTTATAAAAAGTCTCCTTAAATTGAATATTCTTACCTATTGTTTCCAACCCAAATTAAGCCTTTATATCCCTATATTCCAATCCTCTTCTACTAACTCATGATTAATCGCTACCCCTGCTTCGTACCCTTCACCCGCTGCACAAATTAACCCTGTAAACAAATTTTTCGCATCTCCGATAATATAAAGTCCATCGACATTTGTTTTACCGTGTTCCTTTGTTTCATATCCTCCCTTTTCATTGATGGGGACTCCTAATTTCATTGGAATCATTGTGGCTTGGTTCCCACCAGTATCCATAAGAAAACCACCTTTTCGGTGAATCGCTTCGCCAGTAGCTAGTACGACATGATGTAACAAACCATTGTGGGATTGAAGTTCAACGATGGGAGATTCAATGAGGCGAATGTTACGCTGAATTAATTCTTGCCTTTCTTCATTCATTTTAGCAGGTCCATTCGTAAACACGATTACATCTTTACTCCAATGATAAATGAGCTTAACAAAATGGAGAAGAAATTCACCATTTCCAAACACAGCCAAGGGCTCATATCGTCGTTCCCATCCATCACAGTAAGGACAAGGGAAAACTGAAGTTCCATACACTTTCTGTAATCCTGGTATATCCGGTAAGTGATCTTTTATTCCTGTAGAAAATATGACTTTGCGACTTAGAAAGACGTGACCATCGCGGGTAAAAGTATGGAACAACCCATTGTTTTTTGTAACATCTACAACATGATTATCAATTCTTTTTATGGTTTCGTATTTATTTAATTCTTTATGAGCTATATTTCTGAGTTCTATAGGATGAATTCCGTCTCTAGTTAGAAACCCATTTGATACGTGCGATACCCTATTTCTTGGCTTACCTTCATCAATTAATACGACATTTCGAAGGGAACGACCTAATACGAGTGCAGCACTTAACCCAGCAGGTCCTCCTCCTATAATAACCACATCAAATATTTTTTCACGATACATTTCTGAGCTATCTCCTTGTATCTGTTATTAAGTACGATTTTTCACCAATACATACATGAAGTTTTTACTTAATGTTTTTTTCATATTCACCTTTTGTTCTCATGAATCATGGAACTATCATTAATGAGGCTAACGAAGAGTATATTAAATTAGTACTTACGAAATGGTAATTGGAGGCAAACATATAAAAAATACGTAAAAGAATTTTTCAGTTATTTCGATATTCAAGTGATGGTTTGGTTTATGTTTGGAAAGAAGTAGAAATAAGTGAGACGGCAAGAAATTTGGAGCTTCTAAAAAAGGAGTAAACTTCTATCTAAACTACTAATGTCCGGAGTCGCTAAGATGCTGGTTAGCGACCACCCGGACATTCATATTGATGATATTTAAATAACAGAATTAAACCTTTTGATCGGAATCAATCCATATCGTCTTGTCTTCGAAAGAAGTTCTCTTACCCATTCTTGGTGGAAGATCGGGATAGCCGATATAAATAAATCCTAAAACTTCGTCTCTATCCGATAGTCCAAAACACTTCTTCATTTTCGGATGATAGCACGCTTTTCCCGTTCTCCAGATGGCACCTAGTCCAAGCGCATGGGCAGCAAGTAACATATTTTGAATGGCTGCGTTTACTGCTCCAATTTCTTCGATATACTCAACTTTTGGATTAGATGACGGAACGGCTGCAACGGTAATAATAACCGGAGCCCGAAATGCCTTTTCCTCTATTTTCTTTAATTTTACTTGTCGCTCCTGCTCATTTGTGTCAGCTATTGTTTCTTCTGCAATTTCCGCAAGCGTTCTTCCAAGAAGTCTCCTTCCTTCTCCTGTTAACACAAAAAACTTCCAAGGCTCTGTTAGGTGATGATTAGGAGCCCAAGTAGCAGCCTCTAACACTTGATTGATCAATTGTTTATCGACGGGATCAGGCTTTACCTTCCCAATACTTCTTCTTTTTTTTATCGCTTCTAAAACATCCATTCGTTTTGCCTCCAACTAGTATTTTTCAGAAAAGAGGTCACTTTTTCTTTGTTTTCGTTCATTACATATGCCAACTGAGACACACATCGGTAAACCTGTCACTGGATCCTGAATGATGCGACATTCTATTCTAAATATTTCCTGAGTGTTTCTTCTGTAAAAAATATATTCTAATATTCCTTCTTTATATTCTCGACCATTGACAATAATGATTAGGTGTGCCGCCTGATTTAATTAAAGAAGCAACATGAGGATTGTTCGATGATATTGATGATTTGTTCTAAAACTTCGATTTGATGGGCTAAATCTAAATAGGTCTGTCCCAATCTTAAAATTAATATTCGATATTGTAATATTATCTAAACGAAAATGATTATCAATTTCAATATTAAAATATATTACACTTTTTGTCTACCTTTATTGGAATACTGGGAAGGAGATTGTTTCCCCATCTTCATCGGTTTCGCATCTGAAATATCTACAATTAAATGATTAAAATGAAATGGCCATTTCCTATTGGATTTAGGAAATGGCCGTATAGGTAATACATTATGCAAATACTTGTTTTAATTCTTCTTTACTATGTTGTAGCCAGTAGCGCATTAAACGTTTTGCACCTTCTAAATCGTGAAGTTTCGCTTGACCACATTGTTTTTCATTCGCTGCAGGAACTTCCGTAATCTCAAGTGCATCTTTCATTGTATCTTCTAACAAGTCAATGATTTCTTCAACAGTTGGTTCACCGCTTACCACTAAGTAGTAACCTGTTTGACATCCCATTGGGGATACGTCAATAATGTCAAAATGATCGTATTTTTCGGCATGCTTACGAATCGTAAACGCTAATAAATGTTCTAATGTATGAATAGCATCTGGCTTCATTGCTTGCTTGTTTGGCTGGCAAAAACGAATGTCAAATTTATTTACGACCCCATCAGAACCAACTTTATGAACACCACAATGACGAACATAAGGGGCTTTTACCGCACAATGATCTAACTCAAAACTTTCAACAGATGGCATAATCCTATCACTCCTCTTTAAATTTGCCTCTTCAAGAGGACTGTATATTTTATTATATCGTTAATTCCGATTTTTTTCATCTATTTTGTCGGAAACGGTCATTATAAAAGAGGATTCATCGTAGTTTATGGCCGTTTGGTATACGTTATTCACTAAATGGAATAAGTATTTTTTTACTTAATCGTTTCCTAAGACGACCAGTATATTTTGCATCAGATACACACATTCTAATGTTGAACCCTCATCTAAAGGAGTGAATCAAATGGCAAAAGATGTACTTTGTGAAGTCAATAACTGTACGTATTGGGAACAAGGTAATCGCTGTGGTGCTGACCAAATTTATGTGATAAGCCATCGCGGAAAACAAGCTGAAAATAGCGAAGAAACTGACTGTAAAACATTTAAACCTACTCAATAATTACTCTTTTTCAATGGGAACGTACTTGTTCCCTTTTTATTTGGCTAAAAACGACTCATTATAAGTGCATACTTGCTTCAAACGTTTCTTATTGATTTCAAACCCAATGCCTGGAGTAGTAGGAACATAAATCTTCCCATGGTCAATTTCTACCTCCGGTTCAATAATATCCTGCTCCCAATACCTGCGAGAAGCCGAAAGATCCCCCGGGATTTGGAAACCTTCCAAAGTAGACAAGGCAATGTTATGAGCTCTGGATACACCAAACTCCAGCATACCACCACACCAAACACCAACTTGTTCCGCTAAGCAGTAGTCATGTATCGCTTTTGCTACAGCTAGACCACCTACTCGTCCGACCTTAATATTTATAAGACGACAACTATTTAATTGAATTGCTAACTTTACATCTTCTATCGAAGCAATGCTTTCATCTAAACAGATCGGCGTCTTGATTTGTTCTTGTAGCTTTGCATGTTCGATAAAATGTTTGTTCCCAAACGGTTGCTCGATCATTAATAAACCAAAATCGTCTAACGCTTTTAAGCGGTCAACATCATCGTGAAACGAATACGCACCATTGGCGTCAATCATTATTGGAGCATCCGGAAAGTACTGTCGGACTTTAGATAGCATTTCATACTCCTGATTAGGAATAATTTTCAGCTTAATTCGTTGATAACCTTCGTCCAAATACGTCTCTATTTGCCGTAACATAGCTTTTACATCAGTCGTTCCAATTGCGACACCTGCGGGAATGGTGGCACGGTTTCCACCAAGTACTTGAAATAACGGCGCTTGTTGTGACTTGGCAAATAAGTCCCATATCGCTGTTTCGATGCCAGCTTTCGCCATCCGGTTGCCTTTGATAGCCGAAAATAATGAGGTTAGTTCATTTGGATGGGTCCACTCACGATTTAAAACGATCGGAACTAGCAAATCCTTCAACATATGATAACAAGTGATGACCGTTTCTTCGGTATACCAAGGGGTCGAAAAAGCAACCACCTCACCGTATCCTCGCCGGCCCTCATCATCCGTTAGTTCAACAATAATACTTTCGCGTTTGGATACCGTTTCTAAATGGGTTTCGAACGGTTTTTTTAAAGGCATTTCAATGACGTATAGTTGTACGTTACGTACCTGCATGTTCGTTCACCTTTATCCATTCTTTCAGCTTGCGCCTCATTAATTTGTTAGAGGCATTTCGAGGTAATTCATCCACGACGATAAATTTTTTCGGAATTTTATATTTCGCTAATCGTTTGGTACAATAATTTTTTAATTCCTCCATTGATACTCCGCTAGCTAAAACAACAAACGCACACGGGACTTGCCCCCATACATCATCGTCAATCCCAATCACCCCTGCTTCTAGAACAGCCGGATGGGAATGAAGAACCGATTCAATTTCCGCTGGATAGATATTCTCACCACCAGAAATAATGAGGTCGGAACGGCGATCTAACACATACAAAAACCCTTCATCATCTAAATACCCGTAATCCCCGGTAAAAAACCATCCATTTTGGAACCGCTCGTTGTTAGCGTCCGACCGATTCAGATATCCAGGGGTCACATTCGGGCCTTTGACTACAATTTCTCCAGCTTCATTCGGTGTAGCTACCCTCTCGTCTACTCGTATTTCGATTTGTACAGGAAACAGTGGTTTCCCAGCTGATCCGAGTTTTGAAAAAACATGTTCCGGTGATAAAGTAACGACTTGGGAGGCTGTTTCTGTCATGCCGTATGTTTGAAATACCGGGATTTGTCTATCTATACACCGTTCTAATAACGATTTTGGTGCCGGTCCTCCGCCTAACAACATACAACGAAAACGCGGATGATATACGTTGTCACCTAATTCTCGTACCATTCGGTCAAGCATGGTGGCGACTACAGACATGATGGACGCATGTCCTGAACAAAGGTATTCGTTCGCCTTTTTTTCATCAAATTGTTTCATTAAGACCACTTCGATTCCATAAATAACGCTTCGAATCAAGATAGAATAACCACTGATATGAAACAACGGTAAAGCGCATAACCACGCATCATTCTCGTGAAGTCCTAAGTTCAATGCTGAGCCAACTGCACTCCACCAATGATTCCCATACGTTTGTTGCACACCTTTTGGGTTACCGGTCGTTCCTGAAGTGTACATAATAGAACAGATCTCATTTAGTGAAAATTCATGACGTAATGTTAATGGCAACTCTGGTAATTCCATTAATTGTTCATACGTACAAACAAAAAGGTCCTGTTCCAAAGAAGCAAATTTAGATTGAAGTTGATTATCAAGAATCACTTTTTCTACGTTTGCATCATTCACTTGAAAGACGAGTTCTTCAACCGTCAATCTTGTATTTAGTAAAACCGTTTTAGCCCCAATTTGTTGCAAGGCATGAAGAAGAAAAATGGTTTGAGGACAATTTGTTCCCAGTACTCCGATTGCTTCCTCTTTCTTCACACCTATTCCTGCTAATTTGTATGCCCATACCTTACTTTCCTCGTACAACTCCGCAAACGACCAGGAACGATCACCATACGTTAAAGCTCGTCTATGGGGGGTTAAAAATGCTCGTTGCTGTAACCAATTCGGAATAGTAGTCGTCATGTGATTCACCTCAATATCCTTCGTCATAAGAAGAAGGGAGTTCTCATAGACGATGAGAGAACCCCCTTACTTTCTTATGGAAAACGTGGGAATTGACCGAAGTTTGGTTTCCGTTTTTCCTTAAATGCATCTCTTCCTTCTTTTGCTTCGTCTGTTGTATAGTACAGTAATGTTGCGTCGCCGGCGAGTTGTTGTAATCCTGCTAAACCATCTGTATCGGCGTTAAATGCTGCTTTTAGGAAACGAATAGCTGTAGGGCTCTTTTCTAAAATTTCTTCTGCCCATTTTACTGTTTCTTCCTCTAATTTCTCAAGCGGCACTACCGCATTGACAAGCCCCATTTCTAATGCTTCTTGGGCATTGTATTGACGGC
This sequence comes from Aeribacillus pallidus, assembly GCF_050478865.1. Classification (NCBI taxonomy): domain Bacteria; kingdom Bacillati; phylum Bacillota; class Bacilli; order Caryophanales; family Bacillaceae; genus Aeribacillus; species Aeribacillus pallidus. The sequence goes on from NZ_JBCNBW010000077.1 coordinate 13,226, forward strand.
ATAAATACCAAATTTCTCTCGCTTTTTTATGACCAACAATTCGTGCTAAATAGCCAGCACCGTATCCAGCATCAAAGCTACCTACTTTTGGACCTGTTTGACCAAAGATCGCATTATCAGCAGCAATCGTTAAATCACAAACGACATGAAGAACATGTCCTCCTCCAATTGCATAGCCTGCCACCATCGCAATCACTGGTTTTGGAATAATACGGATTAAACGTTGTAAGTCCAGTACATTCAGACGAGGAATATTATCTTCACCTACGTATCCTCCGTGACCACGCACCTTTTGGTCTCCACCTGAACAGAACGCTTTATCTCCCGCACCTGTTAAAATAATGACACCAATTTTGGAATCATCACGTGCGTACGCAAATGCATCGATCAGCTCCTGCACCGTTTTTGGACGAAAAGCGTTACGAACTTCTGGACGGTTAATCGTAATTTTAGCAATTCCATTGTATGTTTCATAAATAATGTCTTCATATTCTCTCTCTTTTACCCATTCAATGGCCATGACGAGAACCTCCCTTATGTATTGTTAAAAACCTATCTACTATTGTACCAAACTTTTCTGGATGTTCCATATGAATTGTATGCCCTACTCCCTCAATGACCTCGTGTTGGGCCATAGGCAATCGTTGAACCATTCGCTCAGCAATCCGACAAAACTTCATGTCCATTTTGCCTGTCAATAATAGAACTGGAAAATGGAGGTTGGTAAGTTTGTCCCACCAAGATGGTTGACTTCCTGTCCCCATTCCGAGAAGACTGTTGGCTAAACCAACCGGATGATTTTTCATTCGCTGTGCTCTTTTCTTTTCTTTCACGTCCTCAGGCAGCTGACTCTGGGTCGCAAATAACGGAATACGCTCCCAATAATCAATAAAGAACTCGATTCCTTTATGTAATATCATATCTGCCAAACGAGCATCCGCCAATTGACGTTCTTTTCGTTCTTCTGGAAACTCTAACCCTGGTGAAGCGCTTTCTAATATTAATGTCTCTACCCAGTTTGGAAATAACACGGCAAATGTGAGAGCAAGACGTCCACCCATCGAATAGCCAATCATATGAACTTTTTCATAAGCTAATTTTTCTAACAAATCGCGAATATCAATGGCCACTTTAACAATATCGTACCTTGCTGGGTCTTCAGGATGATCGGATTTCCCATGCCCTAAAATATCAATTAAAATCCATTGATAACGAGAAGGGAAATAGGGAAGGACATCTTCCCAGGAGGTGATATCACCCGTAAAACCATGCAGTAAAACAACTGGCTTTCCTTCCCCTTTCACTTTTACATGGTACGTTACACCATTCACACGAACATTCACAGATGCTCATCCTTTACAAACAAACTCAAAATTTCTGATACGTTAGCCCATAATTGGCGGTGGATGGCGGCATTGCTTTCACGATTCGTTTGTACTTCAAGAATGCGTAATCCTTGTTGATTGGTTTTCGACAATTCTTGTTCAAAATGATTCCAATCGTGAATGAGATGATACTCCCCTTCATATAAATGGGCCAAGTATTCAAATGATAAATGTAAAGGTGTACCAAACAATTGTTCAAAATGCTTCGGATATTTCGCTTGCGGTAAGAACGAAAAAATTCCTCCACCATTATTGTTTACTAAAATGACCGTAAGCGGTAGATGATAAGCTTTCGCTATGAACAGTCCTGTTAAATCGTGGAAGAAGGACAAATCTCCAATGAGTAAATATGCTTGTTTCGCATACAGACTTGCACCTAATGCACTAGAGACAACCCCATCGATTCCGTTTACTCCTCGATTGGCAAGGATGCGAATATTTTTCGGGACTTGATGAAAAAATGTATCTACATCTCGTATCGGCATACTATTCCCAACAAACAACAAACTCTCTTCTGGAAGTAAACGGCTCATTCGAAGGACTAATTCACCTTCGTTGAGTTCCTCGGTTGAAAAAGATTGCAACTTTCCTTTCGTCAGTGCATTTAACTGAATCCATTGATTGAGCCATTCAAAGTTCGGATGGATTTTTACACGTTCCGTCATCGTTTCACAGAATATTCGTTCCTCACAATAAATCATTTCCGTCATTAAAAAATTAGGATTACGATATCCCGCTCCACCGTCCACAACGAGATGATAAGCGTCCTTCTGCTCTTGTAAATAAAGAAGTAACGCTTTTGAAACAGGCATCGCTCCAAAACGGATCACGATGTCTGGTTGATATGTCTTTTTGACCTCTTCATTTCGTAAAAACGTATCATAACAGTCAATAATTTCTTCGTGCATGCTCGATTGGGAACGCAATTGGGATAATGGATCTGCCAGTATTGGAAAACCAACTTTTTTTCCAAAACGAACAATTGATTCTGCACATGACGGGTCATCTAACGGACCACATATAATTAACCCTTTCTGTTTTTGTTCGAGCATTGAGGCAAGTTCATCCGCTTGCGCCACACTCATGCTCAGCATTCCGGTATGTATTTTCATCGGCGGGATTAACTTGTCTACCTGTTGCTCAAGATGTGGAATTAACGGTTCACGTAACGGCACGTTGATATGAACAGGTCCTTTAGGAGACTGGACGGATTCTGTGACCGCACGCACAGCCGTTGCCTGCGCATATCGCTTCATCGTCTCTGACCCTTCCGGAAGGGCAAGATCGACATGCCATTTCACATGTTTTCCGTATAACGAAAGCTGATCAATGGCTTGCGGAGCCCCAATTTCTCGTAATTCATGCGGACGGTCGGCTGTTAACACAATCAGTGGAACACGAGCATACTTTGCTTCAATAATAGCTGGATAATAGTTCGCTGCTGCCGTTCCGGATGTACAAAGTAGCGCGACGGGTGCTTGGGACATTTTTGCTATACCGAGAGCAAAAAAAGCAGCTGAACGTTCATCCACAATTACGTGTGTTCCGATTTGGGAACGTTCAGCTAAGAGCATCGCTAGGGGGGTGGAGCGGGATCCTGGACTAATAACAGCGTGTCGGACCCCTCCTTGAATGAGACCATCGATGAACGAGAAAAGATAATTGGTCATCACTTCTTCATGATTCATACGTCTGTTCCTCCTATGGCACGTAACATTGGCCGAAACTTCATGCGTGTTTCTTGAAATTCGCTATCCGGTTGAGAATCCGCTACCACACCACAACCTGAAAACAAAGTCGCCTCGTTATTTCGTAGAACGCCTGAACGAATAGCAACGGCAAATTCGCCATTTCCTTCATAATCCATCCAGCCAATCGGAGCAGCATAAAAGCCGCGGTTCATTCCTTCTACCTTTCGAATCGTTTCCATCGCTTTCTCTCGTGGCACTCCACCTAGTGCAGGCGTTGGGTGCAACCTTTGAACAAACTGAAGCAACGACGTTTTCTCATCCGTATATCCTTTGACAGGCGTATATAAATGTTGAATATCTCGAGTTTTCATTAATGTCGGTTCGTCAGGAATATCAACTTCCGAGCAAAGCGCTTCCATCACGTCACGAATCATCGAGACCACAAATTTGTGTTCTTGAACATTTTTCCGGTCGTTTAACAATTCTTCTCCTAATGACTCATCTTCTTCCATCGTCAGCCCACGTTTAATCGAACCAGCTAAGCACGTTGAAAGCACTTCATGATGCATTTTACGCACTAACCGTTCCGGGGAAGCTCCGATAAAACAACTTTTGTTCGCTTCCAAGGAAAAAATAAAACTTTTATGCTGTTCGTCCCACAACCGCTGTAATACTCGATCGGACAAAATCGCTTCCGAAAATTGAATGTATTTTTTTCGAGCGAGGACAACTTTGTCTAATTCACCGGTTTGAATTTGGTTAATGACACGACGTACGGTTTCCTTCCACTGTTCCGCATTTGGCTCGTTAACGGTAACAATCGCCGGTATTGGTTCTTCTATAATTTCTTCCTCTAAAACAAACTGTTTGAATAACCAATCTTTTTGTTTCTCCAGCTCTTTCTCCCAATGATCGGTTAATGGTCCGTTCATTGTTAGGTACGTTTCGTTATCGTAAACAGTAAGCATAATGGATGGGAGATAAAACATAACTGGCGAAAAATCTATCCATTCGTTGGACGGGACAATTTGCGGATCAAAACTTATTCCTCCAAACAACAGAGGACCCGTTCCTGGAACGTTATAAGAATGTTGTATCACCGTTTTCTCTATAATATCGTTCCATTTCTTTTGTAACGCTTCAAATCGACCGGAAGGTTCTATTAGTTCAATTTTTTTAACGATACCTAAACCAACGATAATCAACTCGTCATCTGGATCTTTCCAAAAAAATCGTTCTCCTTGAAACCATTTCTTTCCTTTCTTATAAAAGGAAAGGGGGTCAATAAACGGAATTTTGAACACTGAACTTCGATACAATAGGTCTTTACGCGCACGTTCTTTAGCATCCAATTGTATATCAACGGTTGAAATCGTAGTCAAAAAATATCCCCCCAAACCAAAAAGCACGAAACGTTCTCAAACTTATTTAAAGATACACTCAACATCAATACGTGTCAACGGACTCCCACTTCGTAAACCTGATTCTAACCTTATTATATACTATTATAGGCCTTGTTTCCGAGTAGAGTGACTAAATGGTTAGAAATGGTTCATATGAAAAAGTCATTGACACGTTTTACCCCTTTACCTACACTTTATTTTGTAACGAAATTGCAACAAGTAAATTGATAACGAATTACAAGGGAGAGGAAAATATGATAGGACAACCATCTCCTAGCGTCTCTAATGATCGTGGATGGGGAGTTTGGTGGAAATTAACTCGTCCACATACTTTGACCGCTGGGTTTGTCCCTGTTTTTTTAGGAACTGCATTATCCATCCAATATACGGAAATTAACTTTTCGTTATTTATAACGATGATGATTGCAACGCTCCTTATTCAGGCAGCGACAAATATGTTTAACGAATATTTCGATTATATCCGTGGATTGGATAATGAACAATCTGTTGGAATTGGCGGGGCTATCGTCCGCCATGGAATTGCCCCAAAAACGGTGCTCTATTTAGCGTATGCATTATTTTTTATTGCCTTATTATTAGGGGTATATATTTGCGCGAACACTTCCTGGTGGTTAGCCGTGATCGGACTTGTATGTATGGCTGCGGGATATTTTTATACAGGTGGTCCGATCCCGATTGCGTATACCCCATTTGGCGAATTAGCTGCAGGGTTTTTTATGGGAACGCTTATTATATTAATTTCGTTTTACATTCAAACGGAATTTATTAACGTAACAAGCATTTTGGTCACTGTTCCAAGCTTTCTTCTCGTTGGAGCCATTTTATTAGCGAACAATATACGTGACTTAGATGGAGACAAAGAAAATGGACGAAAAACATTGGCCATTTTAATAGGCCGTACGAAGGCAATTAAATTGTTAGCAGGAATGTTTATCGTCTCTTACATTTGGGTCATGGTTCTAGTTGCGTTTAATATTACCTCTCTTTGGTTAATGATTACCTTTTTAAGTATACCGAAAGCGGTAAAAGCCGTAAAAGGATTTATTGGAAAAACGAAACCAATTCAAATGATGCCTGCGATGAAAGCGACTGCACAAACGAATACACTTTTCGGCCTATTATTTGCCATTGGCCTACTTTGTAGCTACCTATAACAAATAGATATCGGGGAATGCCCCGATTTTTTCTTTTATCACTAATTTATTAACCGTTGGCTCATACTAAAGCTAAATGGATGGATAAAGGAAGTGAGAAAATGCTATCACCAGAAAAAATCGAACATTTTCGTCAACAATTATTGAACGAAAAACAACAGCTTACCCAACAATATGAACGAGACAGACTGAACATGTTCACCGTCAATGAAAGAGAAAATGTTGGTGAACTTTCTTCGTATGATAATCATCCAGCCGATTTAGGTACGGAGTTATATGAACGAGAAAAAGACATGGCCCTCCAAGACCATGCAGAGGGCGAAATCGGAAAAATTGAGGCAGCTCTACAAGCAATTGAAAATGGTGAATACGGCCGTTGCCAAGTTTGCGGAAAAGCGATTCCACTTGAACGGTTAGAAGCCATACCGTCCACTCTTTATTGCGTTGATCATTCACCTGAACAACAACCTGCAACGGATCGCCCTGTTGAAGAACAAGTTCTTGAACCACCAACAAAAAATTCATTCCGTCATCTACGTTATAAAGAAGTGAAGGATACAGAGGACAGTTTCCAAGAAAGTGCACGCTACGGGACTTCGGAAACACCAGCCGATTTTGTTGGGGATTTTGAAAATTACGGACATTTGTATCAAGGGGATGAATGGGATCGAGAAGGGTTTACCGAACAATTGGAATTCTTCATCGGAACAGACATCTATGGAAAAAATCGCAAAGTCTATCCAAATAAAGTCCATGAAGCTTATGAGCAAGTATTGGACAAAGAATGGCAAGATCAAGATTGGGATGAATGATATATACCAATCCAAAACGATGGGCTGACCTTCCAAAAAATGAAAAAATCAGCCCTTTTTTATTTATTGATTCCATTGTATTTAATTTGTTCCCCATGCTACCGGTTCATACGGTCCGATTTTCCATATCTCTTTCGCATACTCTCGAATCGTCCGATCACTTGAGAAATATCCAGATTTCGCAATATTGACTAAGCTTTTTTTATACCAATTTTGTTTATTTTGATAAGCCTTCCCTACTTGTTCTTGGATAGAAACATAGGATGAAAAATCACGTAACACAAAGTACGGATCATTATGTGACAATAATGAATCACGAATGATTTCAAATTCATTACCCGCTTTTGGGAAAAATCCATTCACCAATTGATCAACGACCATCTGAATCCGAGAATCATAATGATAATATTCCATCGAACGATAACCACCAAACCGTTGATATTGTAATACTTCATCAGCCGTCAGTCCGAAAATAAATATATGATCTTTACCTACGAGCTCAAATATTTCAATATTCGCTCCATCCATCGTTCCGACGGTCAGCGCTCCATTCATCATAAACTTCATATTCCCCGTCCCCGATGCTTCTTTACTTGCGGTCGAAATTTGTTCACTCACATCTGCCGCCGGTATAATTAATTCTGCCAGAGTGACCCTATAATTTTCTAGAAACACCACTTGTAATTTCTCTCTTACGGCTGGGTCGCGATTGATTTTTTCCGCCACCGAATGAATGAGCTTAATAATTTTTTTTGCAAAAAAGTAACCAGGTGACGCTTTCGCCCCAAAAATAAATGTCCGCGGGTGAAAATCAAACGTCGTGTCTTCTTTGATACGGTTATACAGATACATAATGTGCAAAATGTTCAACAACTGGCGCTTATATTCATGCATCCGCTTCACATGAATATCAAAAATCGAATGAGGATCTACCACTAATCCTTGATGTTCCTGAATGTACGCAGCTAACTTTTCTTTCCGTTTCTTTTTTACTTTACGAAGCTTTTTAATAAACGCTCCATCATTTCGAAATTTTAGTAGTTCTTCCAAATGAGAAGGATCTTTTATCCAACGCTCACCGATTCCTTCCGTAATGAGAGTAGATAACTCCGGATTCGCTTTTAACAACCAGCGACGATGGGTAATGCCGTTCGTCTTATTATTAAATTTTGTTGGGTAATATTCATGAAACAGCTTCATTTCCCGTTTCTTTAAAATTTCTGTATGGATATTGGCAACCCCATTCACACTAAAGCTACCGACGATAGCTAAATGAGCCATTTTCACTTCCCCATGAGAGATGATTGCCATTTTTTCGATCCGCTCCCATTCACCCGGATACCGCTCCCACAACAGTTGGCAAAAACGTTCGTTAATTTCTTCTACAATCATGTAAATACGAGGGAGTAGCGGTTGAAATAACCGAACAGGCCACCGTTCCAACGCCTCCGTTAATGTCGTATGGTTTGTATAACAAAACGTGTGGGTAACGATAGACCAAGCTTCCTCCCAGCCTAACTCATAATCATCTAATAAAATACGCATCAATTCGGGAATGGCCAGCACAGGATGGGTATCGTTAATATGAATACAAATGGATTGATGAAGCTGTCTGATGTCTCCGCCTCTTGATAAAAATGACCGAATAATTGAACGGACACTAGCGGAAACAAGGAAATATTGTTGCTTCAATCGTAAAATTTTTCCTTTATCGTGGGTGTCGTCCGGATATAAAAATTCGGAAATAGCTTCCGTTTCTCTTTTATACTTCATCACATCTTTGTACACCGGATACGGAGATGGTTCGGCACTCCACAATCGAAGCGTATTAACCGTTTTTCCTTCTAAACCAACGACTGGTATATCGTACGGAACGGCTGTTACATATTCTGCATCGAGATGGCGAAAACAAAGTCGTCCATCTTTTTCATACGGTTCGACCCACCCCCAAAATGGAATTTCAACGGCTAAATCTGCTTTTCGTACTTCCCATACATGTCCGTGTCGTAACCATTGTTCCGGAAGCTCCACTTGATAGCCATCGACAATTTTTTGTTCAAATAACCCGTGCTTATACCGAATGCCGCATCCATGACCGGGTAGTTGTAATGAAGCAAGCGAATCTAAAAAACAGGCGGCCAATCGACCGAGGCCACCGTTTCCTAAACCTGCATCGTGTTCAATTTCCTCCAACTGTTGATACGATATCCCGAGTTCGTCTAACCCTTCTACAACAAGCTTTTTAATTCCTAAGTTGATTAAATTTTGGGTTAACAAACGCCCTAACAAAAATTCTATGGAAAGATAATATACTTGCCGTTGATGTGTCGTTCGATACCGTTCGTTCGTTTCGATCCATGCCGGACTAATGTATTCTCGAACCATGTGTCCTAGCGTGACATAATGGTCATAAGACGTTGATTCTTGAAATCTTTTCCCACACATCATCTCCAGCTTTGATAAAAACGAACGTTTAAATTCTTCCTTATTAGAAAACATGACTTTCCCTCCTGGAGGTGATGTCCGCATACAATTGACTGTATTTAAAGGCCGATTGTGCCCAACTATAATCTTGTTCCATCGCTCGTTTCACAAGAACTTCCCATACTTCTTTCCGATTGTAATATTGAAGTGCCCGTCGAATCGTATACAACATATCGTGGGCATTGTAGTTGGTGAAGGAAAAGCCGTTCCCTTCCCCTGTATCGTCCCGGTACGCTCTGACCGTATCGTTAAGTCCACCTGTTTCCCGCACAATCGGAATTGTGCCATACTTTAAGGCAATCAGTTGCCCTAAACCACATGGTTCAAATTTCGAAGGCATTAAAAACAAATCAGAACCAGCATAAATTTGATGTGCTAACGGCTCATTAAAACCGATCGACACTCGTACTTTATCCGAATATTGGCTCGCTTTTTGTTGGAAAAATTGTTCAAATTCCCAATCACCCGTACCTAATATAATCAACTGAATATCCTCTTGAAGGAGTTCATCGAACAGATGGGTAACAAGGTCTAATCCTTTTTGTTTTGTTAACCGACTAATCATGGCGATGATTGGTTTATGACGATTCACCTCTAACCCAAACTTACGTTGCAATTCTTCTTTATTTTTCACTTTCCCGTCTAACTGATGGGGAGAATAGTGTTGCCAAATATATGGGTCGAAAAGGGGATTATAAAATTGGTCATCGATTCCGTTTAAAATACCTATGAGAGAATCTTTTCGCCAACGAAGTAACCCGTCTAACTTTTCTCCGTAATAAGGGGTTTGAATTTCCTGACAATACGTTGGACTCACCGTCGTGATATAGTCAGAAGATACTAATGCCCCTTTCATAAAATTCATGTTGCCATAAAATTCGAGATACTCAGGATGGTCATATTTCCGGTCTAAATTTAACAATTCCCAAATCACTTCACGCGGGAAAATTCCTTGAAACTGTAAATTATGAATCGTAAAAATGGTTCGAATACGTTGATATCCTTCACGGAACTGATAATCGACTCGTAATAAAAACGGAATCATTCCCGTGTGCCAGTCGTGACAATGAATAATATCGGGATAAAACGATAAATGTGGGAGACTCTCTAAGACAGCCCGGCAAAAAAAGGAGAAACGCTCCCCATCATCGTAAAATCCATACATTTTGTCTCGCTTAAAATAATATTCGTTATCGATAAAGTAAAAGATGACTCCGTCATGTTCAAAACATTCAATACCACAATACTGTTGACGCCAGCCAACTGATACGGTATATTCTGCAATTTTTCGCATCCTCTCCCGAAAGTGAGTAGGGATCATCCCATACTTCGGGAGTATTACTCGAACATCGGTTCCTAATCGTTTTAATTCTTTCGGTAACGAACCTGCAACGTCTGCAAGTCCTCCTGATTTAATGTATGGTACACATTCTGAGACAACAAACAATACTTTCACGAATTCATCAGCGCTCCTTGTATCGTTCCTTTTCGAATCACAATTGGTTGATCTTTATGTCCACGTAAACGTTCACCACTTTCAATTTTCACGTCTTTATCTAAAATGACGGCATCCAACTCACAATTCTCACCGATCATACCTTTTTGCATAATGATACTATTTTTTATGACGGTTCCTTTTCCAATATGCACTGCTCGGAAAATGATCGAGTTTTCAACATGCCCTTCAATGACACAGCCATTAGCAATCATAGAATTTTTAACAAAAGCCCCTGGAAGATATTGTGTCGGAGGTTCGTCTTTTACCTTTGTATAAATCGGATAGTCAGAAACAAACACTTGATTCCACACTTCTCGATTTAATAAATTCAAGCTCGTTTTGTAATACGTTTGAATGGAGTCAATCATGACGGCAAAGCCATTATATTCATACGTACAAACATTAAATGGACTTCTTAAATCCGTGACGACATCACGCATACACGTATACCCATATTTTTCACGGTTTTCAATTAAGTCAATGAGTAAGGACTTTTCAACAATATACATTTCTAACGAACGACCTTGATGACAAATTTCCGTAATGTCACAACCGACGTCGATATGACGTTGTAATATTGGGCGATAGTCCATATTGCAAACGGTAAAGCAATTGGAAATGAGCGCATATGTTTGGCGACTCCGATAAAAATAGTCGATATGGTGAGCAAAATGATTAAAAGAACCAATGCCTTGATACGTATTTTCTAATTTCGGTGATGGGAAGAAAAACAGTCCGTCTCGTTTCCGACTCAAATCCCAGTTTTTCCCTGAACCTAAATGATCCATTAACGAGCGATATTGAAATTTAGGAAAAATCGCGACACTTTGAATACCAGAATTAACCATGTTGGATAATACGAAATCAATTAACCGATATCTTCCGGCAAACGGAACGGCCGCTAACGAACGATGTAGCAGTAAATCCTCTAACGACTCGTTGTACGAAGTCGCATCAATCACACCAAGCATTGAATGACTCATTAAAATTTCAACCTCCTTGCTTAATCTTTACACATTGATTAAACGGTTAATTCGTTCTTCAGTGACGAGTATAACTTCTTCTCCATCCTCTGGGAGAATCGTTAAATCACTAGGAACATGGACATTTGATGGAACAATCGCGTTTTTAATAAATGCATTTTGGCCGACCCGCGCCCCAGGCATCACAACGGATTGTTCGACAATCGCTCCCTTTTCAACCGTCACGCCTTGGAATAGAACAGAATGCTTAATAATTCCCTCGACTACACACCCTTCATTAATAAGAGATCGTTCGACTTCGGCTTCTTCAGAAATGTATTGAGGTGGATGATCTGGATTAACCGAATAAATACGCCACGAATGGTCAAATAAATTCAGTTCACAATCTTCCCGTAACAAATCCATATTAGCTTCCCATAAACTCTTAACCGTTCCTACGTCTTTCCAGTAACCTTGAAACGGATAAGCAACTATTTTTTTCTTGTCTCGGAGTAAAAGAGGAATGATGTCTTTTCCAAAATCATGACAAGACTGAGGATTTTGGTGGTCACGTATTAAATATTCTTTTAGGAGTTTCCAATTAAAGATATAGATTCCCATTGACGCTAGATTATTCTTTGGTACGGCTGGTTTTTCTTCGAATTCAATAATTTCAAGGTCTTCGTTTGTATTCATGATGCCGAAGCGACTCGCTTCTTCCCATGGAACTTCAATGACTGAAATCGTCACATCCGCATTTTTCGAAATATGGAAGTCTAACATCTTGGAGTAATCCATTTTATAAATATGGTCACCAGACAAAATCAAAACATATTTCGGATCATACTGTTCTATATAATTAATATTTTGATAGACAGCGCTTGCAGTTCCTGTATACCAGCGTACTTCAGAAGAAACACTATATGGCGGAAGAACAGTGACACCCCCATTTTTACGATCTAAATCCCAAGCGCTACCGATTCCGATATATGAGTTTAAAACAAGAGGTTGATACTGGGTTAACACCCCTACTGTTTCAATCCCTGAATTGGTACAGTTACTTAATGGGAAATCGATAATTCTATACTTTCCTCCGAACGGTACTGCTGGTTTGGCCAAATCTTTTGTCAGTTCGTTTAAGCGACTTCCTTTCCCTCCTGCTAACAACATTGCGATACAATCGACTTTCACCATGTGCTAGACACTCCTTTCTTGTATTTACTGGTTGAAAAAAGATTGCAGAAAATGGCGGAATCGATATTTCAATGTGGTATGGCTTACCATGATAAACACCTTCTTTCGCATTGACTGCTTTTGGATTCGTGATGCCTGAACCTCCATATTGTTCGGCATCACTGTTCCAAATTTCTTGATAAGCACCTTTTTGTGGCACTCCTACTTTATATTGGTGATATGGATATTCACTAAAATTACAAATCACAACTAAAAATTCATCTTTATTTTTCGCTTTACGAATAAAGGAAAAAATTTTTTGCTCGTGGTTATTTACATCAATCCATTCAAATCCTTCCGGCTGATGATCCAACTCATACAATGGTTTCGATTGTTTGTAAAAAGCTAATAGATTCCGTACATACACGTTCATTTTTCGATGCATGTCGTAATCTAGTAAATGCCAATCTATTTCTTCTAAATCTTTCCACTCATCAAATTGTCCAATCTCTCCTCCCATAAAGAGCAGCTTCTTCCCAGGATGTGCGACCATATATCCATAAAGCAATCTCAATTGAGCGAATTTTTGCCAATAGTCTCCAGGCATTTTATTAAGTAATGATTTTTTTCCATGTACAACTTCATCGTGTGAAAACGGGAGGATAAAATTCTCAGAAAAGGCGTAAATAAGAGAAAACGTCATTTTCGAGTGAGCGCTCGACCGTTCTGCAGGTGGTAGCTCCATATAGGTCAACACGTCATTCATCCATCCCATGTTCCATTTATAATGAAACCCAAGTCCATCTAAGTGAACCGGAGCAGTTACACGTGGATAATCGGTAGAATCCTCAGCTATCATTAATACATGTGGATCATATTGACCAACAGCACGATTGAGTTTTTGTAAAAAGGAAATCCCATATGGATTAACGGTGCAGTCATGAGAATTGGGCCAGTAAATAATTTTGGACACGGCATCTAACCGAAAACCATCAATGTGGTAATAGTCCAACCAGTAAATCGCATTAGAAATCAAAAAGCTATGTATTTCATTTTTTCCTAAATCAAAATTTGCAGTTCCCCAAGTGAAATTCTCACGATCACGTTCTTCAGGATATTCGTACAAATAATGCCCATCAAAGCGATACAATCCATGAGCATCTTTACAGAAATGTCCTGGAACCCAATCTAATATGACACCAAGGCCGTGCTTGTGACACTCATTCACGAAATACATCAAATCATGCGGAGTCCCATATCTGCTTGTCGGTGCAAAATATCCCGTGCTTTGGTATCCCCATGATCGATCAAACGGATGCTCCGTTACCGGTAATATTTCAATATGAGTAAACCCTAGTTGCTTAACATATGGAACAAGCTCTTTTGCAAGCTCTCGATAAGTTAAAAACTCGTTCCCATGTTTCTTTTTCCAGGTTCCAAGATGAACTTCATAGATAAACATAGGTTCCTGATAAACAGGCTTTTGGATTCTTTTCCTTAACCATTCTTCATCATCCCATTGAAATCCAGACAAGTTATAGATGATTCCAGCCGTATGTGGACGTAGTTCGGTATAAAACGCAAATGGGTCTGTTTTATGAAAGACATGACCTTCTTGTGACTCGATTTCGTATTTATAAAGATGCCCCGTTAAATCTTGAGGCACCGTTAACATCCACACTCCTTCTCGATTGAGACGAGTCATTTCATACTCTCTTCCATTCCAATGATTAAAGCTCCCTACCACTCGAATACGCTTCGCATGAGGAGCCCAAACACAAAAGCGCGTTGAAGTTTGCTCACGATTTTTGATTATATGAGCACCAAACAACGTATATGCCTGAAATAAATTTCCTTCATGAAACAGATGAAGCTCAAAATCAGTTGGAGTTTCATACATGACCTTCACATTTCTCACCTGCTGAAAAATTATTTATACATCTCTATTTTGTTTTCACAACCAAAATTCCTTTCTTTATAATTAAAAAATTTCCGACAATTTCATACATGAATTTACATCTTACGAAAAAAACATGATGTTAAGCGTTTTCACAAGTAAATGTAAGCGTTTCAACAAGAAAAAGGATGTCGAATGACGTCAAAAATTTTGTTTTGAAGGATGAAAAATTATTATTCTAGAAATAACTTTTTAAAAAACATTTTGGAAAGGGCTAATGGATAAAAACGGAAATTAACATAACAGCTTACCAAAAAAAGGGTTCTATACAAAATGTTGAGGTAAAGAATTTCATAAAATAAGGCTCAATAATAAATGTTGGGGTTTTCATACAATTTTGGTTAAAAAAAAGACACGCAACCCCGTCATTCTTTTATACTTGAATTGT
>NZ_JBCNBW010000078.1:0-23713 GCF_050478865.1 Aeribacillus pallidus
TTCCGCCCCGCTACCTGGGATAAAGTTTAGTACACCTGCAGGAAGACCTGCTTCTTCTAATACTTCGACAAATTTATAAGCGACAACCGGAGTGGCACTTGCTGGTTTTAATAGCACAGTGTTACCTGTCACAAGGGATGCCACTGTGGTACCCGCCATGATTGCAAACGGGAAGTTCCATGGGGAAATGACCACACCGACACCTAATGGAATGTAATTAAATCGGTTAAATTCACCCGGACGGCTTTCCACTGGAATTCCGTCTTTTAATTTCAACATTTGACGACCGTAATACTCCATGAAGTCGATCGCTTCCGCTGTATCGGCATCGGCTTCTTTCCATGGCTTACCTGCTTCTTTTACAAGTAAAGCAGAAAACTCATGCTTGCGACGACGAACGAGCGCAGCCGCTTTAAATAAAATATCTGCACGCACTTCTGGTTTTACTTTTTTCCATGTTTGGAACGTTTCGTACGCCACGTTCATCGCTTTTTCCGCGAGTTCTTTGTTCGCTTTAGAAACGCGACCGATCACTTCTTCTTTGTTCGCTGGGTTGATCGAAACGATTTTGTCTTCTGTTGTCACGCGCTCGCCGCCGATGACTAGCGGATAATCTTGACCTAAATAACTTTCAACAAGCTTTAATCCTTCTTGGAACGCTCGCTTATTCTCTTCTTTCGAAAAGTCCGTAAACGGTTCGTGTTTGTACGGGATCATGGAAAGCTCCTCCTCTTATCGAAAAAAATTTTTTCATCGCTTACCGCAAAATTTATTTGCTTCAAAATTTTCTTTACATATATAATAATGCAAAAATTCATTGCGTTTTTCAAGGGATTTTCTTTACAATGTTATCGTACCCTGAACGGAGGGATTTAAATGGGAAACGATTGGAATGAGCATTTATTATCTATTTATGAACAACTCCTTGAGAAAATGGATTTAGGCATACACGCCATCGACCGTGATGGAAAAACGATTATTTACAATCCGAAGATGATGGAAATTGAAGGGATGAATATTGAGGACGTCTTAGATAAAAATTTACTTGATGTCTTTCAATTTAGTGATAATGAAGAAAGTACGTTATTAAAAGTGTTGAAAACTGGGGAAAGTATTTTAAACGTTAAACAAACGTATTTTAATTATAAAGGTCAAGAAATTACAACCATTAATAATACGTATCCGATTGTTGTGGACGGGGAAACAGTAGGAGCGGTTGAGTTTGCGCGCGACGTCACCAAGCTAGAAAAAATTTTGCGCGAAAACATGTTTGTAAAAGGAACACCGAAGTACACCTTTGATCAAATCATTGGTACGTCCCCATCAATTTTAGAGGTGATTGAAACAAGTAAACGGGCCACCCGGACGACTTCATCAGTTTTAATTGTAGGGGAAACAGGAACCGGGAAAGAACTGTTTGCCCAAAGTATTCATAACGGGAGCCCCCGTGCCCATCGACCGTTTGTTTCGCAAAACTGTGCGGCTTTTCCTGCTCAATTACTGGAAGAAATTTTATTCGGAACAACGGAAAATGCGTATCCTGGTGCTGTGGACCGCCCAGGATTGTTTGAGCAAGCGGAAGGCGGCACCGTTTTATTAGATGAAATTCATGCGCTCCATCCTTCGTTACAAACGAAACTTTTACGTGTATTACAAGAAAAAACGGTGCGGCGAATCGGGGATACGACGGATCGAATCGTAAATGTGCGGATTATTGCGACGATGAATGAAGATCCGATTGATGCGATTAGTGCTCAGAAATTAAGAAAAGATTTGTATTATCGGTTGAGTGTTGTTACTCTATTTTTACCCCCACTTAGGGAGCGAAAAACGGATATTCCGGCGCTTATTCAATGTTTTATCAACAAATATAATCAGCTGTTTAGCTTAGACGTCAAGGGAGTATCAGATGATGTACTGCAATTATTTGACGAATACGACTGGCCAGGCAATGTCCGAGAGTTAGAACATGTGATCGAAGGGGCGATGAACATCATTGAGCACGAACAAACGATTGAATATCAACATTTACCGCTCCATTTCCGGCAAAAATCGCACCGTCAAGATCAAACGTTTTCTACTCAATTATTAATTCAAAGTCATCGGGATATTAAACCGCTGGACGAATACATGCAAGAAGCGGAAACGTATTATTTGCAAAAAGCGTTACAATATCATCAATACAATATTACAAAAACCGCAGAAGCGCTCGGCATGAGCCGTCAAAACCTGCAATACCGCATTCGCAAATACAACATCGAAAGGCCGAAGTCATGAATAAAAGAGCATGGTTTTCCGTGTTCTTTTATTTATTTAACTATAATTTTTTTAAGGTTTTAGTATTTTCTTTTTCTAAGACGAAAAAGGAATATATTAATTTTTTACTAACATATACCATTCTTAAACTGCTAAGCGCTTTTCTAAAACAAAAAGATATTTCCATAAAACAAGTGAACGTGAAAGACTAAAGAGTATAAAAGAAAACCATAGGCCATCATTCCCTAAAAACGGAATAAACGACCAATAAGAAATTAAAAATACGATTAACGAAATCACCATCGAATTACGAAGCGGTTGAACTTCAGTTGCTCCAGAAAAAATTCCTTGTAATTGTAACCCCCAGAAACCCACTATCGGAAACATCGCAACCCAATAACCATAAGAAATAGCGATTTGCTTTACTGCCTCAATGTTTGTAAATAGTGAGACGATATGTGTGTCGAAACTTACCATCGTTACAGCAAGCACTATTGAGACAAAAAAAGCCCAAACAGCTGATAACTTAACGGCTTGACTATATAGTTCTTTATGCTTTGCTCCCATGGCTCTTCCAACAAGAATACTTGCTGCATTTGCAATTCCATCAAAAATGTAAGCCATGATAAAATGAACCTGAAGAAGAATGGCATTCGCCGCCAATACTTGATCTCCAAAGGTAGCTCCTTTTTCTGTAAATAGCCCAAATACTGTTAACAGACAAACTGTGCGAATGAATAAATCGCGATTTACCTTCATCATTTCGTAAATTTTGTTCGAATCAAAAATTTGGTTCCTTTGCATCTTAAACTTTGTAAAATTGCCACCATATAGAACGAACACCATCCCAATCATGAAAGCTGTAATTTCTGAAATCAAAGTTGCAAATGCAACTCCTCCTACTCCCATGTTTAACACAAGTACAAATACAGCATCCAAACCGATGTTCAACAAATTCATAAACACTTGTAAGAACAAAGCCGAACGCACACGTGACAGTCCGATTAACCATCCAACAATGGCGTAGTTCATCAGGGCAAACGGAGCACCCCAAATTCGAATGTCAAAATATTCAGCTGCGTGTCCGATTACTTCTTCACTTGGCTGAATCATCCAAAAAGCGGACGTTTGAATTAAATCCTGAAATAGAATAAATAACAAACCAAATCCTACAGCTAACAACAAAGGACGTAAGAACATTAACTTTACTTCATGCTCATTCTTTGCTCCATGTGCTTGTGCTGTAAACCCAGATGTGCTAACTCTTAAAAAACCGAGCAACCAATACATCGTATTAAAAATTAAAGAACCGACCGCTATCCCTCCGATATATGCCGCATCTGGTAATCTTCCAACCATAGCTGTATCGACAGCACCTAATAATGGAGTAGATAGAGCTGATAAAATGAGTGGAACGGCTAATCCTATAAACTTTCGATGTCCAATCCTTGATTTATCTTGTAATACATACCTAGAAGTGGCTGCCACCTTATTTCTCCTCCAATTTAAAGAAAATCATTTTCATTACGATCAATACTCCAAAGACATAGCAGAAGAAACAAGTTGACGGGTGTAAGGATGTCTTTCTACTGAGAACATATCCTTTACGTCGAACTGATCAACTAAACATCCTTGTTTCATGACTAAAATTCGATTACTAATGTAATGAACCGAAGGAAGATCATGAGAAATAAACAAATAGGCGACACCTAAAGTTTGTTGCATTTCCTTCAACAAATTTAAAATTTGCGCTTGAACAGATACATCTAAACTAGCAGTTGGCTCATCACATATCAGTAAACTAGGTTGCAGACTAAATCCCCTTGCAATTGCTACCCGCTGTTTTTGTCCCCCACTTAACTCATGAGGATAGCAATCTAATACTCTTTTTGACAAACCAACCATATCTATTAACCTCTCCATCATTAAACGTGAAGAATGACGAATATCTTTTAAAAACTCAGGCGTCACTTCTGGAAAATTCTCAAGCGGCTCAATGATTGACTTCCAGATTGGCAACTTAGGATTTAAAGAAGAATGAGGATCTTGGAAAATTACTTGGACGTGTTTCCTTAAGTTTCTTAATTGTTTTTCCTTTAATTCATTTAAAGGATGACCTAAAAGGACAATTTCTCCATCATCTGCTTGGTCAAGCGCTAAGATGAGACGAGCAATTGTACTCTTTCCGCTTCCACTTTCCCCTACCAAACCTACCGATTCACCGGAACCAATAGAGAATGTTACTTTGTTCACAGCTTGTACCTGTTTATACGCTTTAGAAACATTCCTCACTTCAAGCAACGTATTCATATAGAAATCACGCTCTCTTTTATCAAATGAGCCTGAGCGACGTGACAGGTAATATCGTGATCGTTGTTAATACTTGTTCTTTTTAATGGCTCCTTTAAACATACCGGTTCCTTTATTGGACATCTTAAAGCAAAAGGACATCCATTTTCATAAATCAATCCAGGTTCTCCTGGTATGGTTACCAATGTATCTTTATGCTTAATAATCGATGGTCTAGATTGTAATAATAACTTAGTATATGGATGATAAGGGTGCTGTCTTAATTGAGACGCTTTAGCTAATTCCAGAATGCGCCCTCCATACATCACAGCAATCCAATCTGCTCTTTGAAGGGCAAGTCCAATGTCATGGGTAATGAGTAAAATTGAACAATCATTTTCTTCCTTTAACTTTGTGATATGATCCATGATTTTCTGTACAGTACAAACATCCAATGCGGTTGTTGGCTCGTCTGCAATCAATAAAGAAGGTTTTAAAATCATAGCAGTGGCCAGTGCTGTACGTTGAAGCTGTCCACCACTTAACTCAAAAGGATAACTATTCCATATGCGTGTAGATGGCAAATCAACTTTGTCTAGTGCATCGAGCACCTTTTCTTTCGCTTCCTTTTGACTACATCTCTCATGGGTTTTTATCACTTCCGTCATTTGTTTACCGATTTTGAAAAACGGTGTAAAGCTTCCTCTATAATCTTGAAATACAAATCCAATTCCCTTACCTCTAAACTTTTTTCGTTCTTTTTCTGTCATGCTGACGATATTTTTATGTTGAAAAAAAATATTTCCACTCTGAATACAAAGCGATTTCGGCAGAAGCCCTAATATAGCCAAAGATGTTACACTCTTTCCGCTTCCACTTTCACCCACTATCGCCAATGTTTCTCCCTTTTTTATACGAAATCCGATATCTTTTACAATCGTTCGCATCACACGATTTTTCTTCTTTACCGTAATATGTAGCTGTTCAACCCGCAAAACATCGTCATCTTGGTAAAAAATCGTACTCACCCTCCCTAACGTTTTTTGACATCCAATACTTCTCTTAAGCCATCACCAATCAAATTAAAACTCAGGACAACGATCATAATCGCCAAACCTGGATAAATCATTAAAGTTGGAATGGATTGAAAATAAGGACGACTATCATTTAACATGGCTCCCCATTCCGGCGTCGGTGGTTGTGCACCTAATCCTAAATACGATAAAGATGAAACGAATAAAATCACTTTTCCAATATCTAAAGTTGCTAATACTAAAACATGAGGAAATACTTGAGGAAATAGATGCTTGGTCATAATCGTCCATGTACTACATCCACTGATACGAGCAGCCAAAATATATTCTTTTTCTTTTTCAGAGAGAACAATACCCCTTACTGTTCTTGCATATACAACCCATTTGACTAAAACGATTGCCAATACTACATTGATAAGGCTTGGTCCTAAAAATCCAGCAATGGCAATAGCTAAAATAAAGTCTGGCAATGCAACAAGCCCATCGATGATTCTCATAAAAAACGCATCTACTTTTCCACCAACATATCCCGCGATCAACCCAATGGGAACTCCTATACATAAAACGGCTAAAATCGTCACACTACCAATTCCAAGCGTAATTTTGGCTCCGGTAACAATCCTTGAAAATACACACCTTCCAAAATGGTCTGTACCTAGCGGGTAATCCGGACTAGGAGGTAAAAACCGTTGAGCCAAATTCACCTCTGTCGGATCATTTGGTACAATATACGATCCAAAAATAGTTAAAAATATAATAAACGTTAATAAAATAACTCCGATAAATGACATGGGATCTCGCATAAAATTTAGGTACATTTTCGTCATTTCCCATACCCCTTTTCCAAACGTAATCGAGGATCAAGGAAACGGTAAGTAATATCGACAAGCATATTAACGACAAACACGAACGTACCAGTAAATAAAATATATCCTTGAATAACGGGATAATCTCGCTTCAAAATGGCGTCAACAATCATTTTTCCTAAACCAGGCCATGAGAATAATGTTTCTACCACGACTGATCCACCTAACAAACTTCCAAAACTCATGCCAAACATAGTAATCACCGGAATCATGGCACCTTTTAACGCATGTCGAAATAAAATACTTCGTTGACTTAATCCTCTTGCATTCGCCGCACGAATGTACTCTTGTGATAGACTTTCTAATAATCCAGCCCGAAGTAATCGAGCATATACGGCGGCCATTGCTAATCCTAGTGTAACGGAAGGCAAAATAAGATGAAGCAAATGATTTCCACCTAAAGATGGCAATAAATTGAAATGATAAGATAATAGAAAAATCAAAAGAAGCCCTAACCAAAAATCAGGGACGGATGCTCCGATAAGCGCGAGCATCCGACTGATATGATCAATAAGTCGATGGTGGTAAACCGCTGAGAGTACGCCTAATGGTACGGCAATGACAATTGCCACGGCCAATGCCCCAATCGTTAAGAAAATCGTATATGGAAGTTTAGACACCATTTCATCCCATACAGGTTGCTTCGTAATATACGATTCGCCAAAATCCAACTTTACAATCTGTTTTATCCAATCAAAATATTGCATAATAATCGGTCGATCAAATCCTAATTCTCTACGTAACGCTTCTTCTTCTTCATGTGTAATAGCAACTTCATCTATTTTCAAAATCTTTTTCACCGGATCACCAGGAGCTATTTGCATAAGAATAAAAGTACATAGAGAAAGAAGAAAGAGTACAATCCCTAATTGGAGGAAACGCGAGAGAAGAAATTTAGACACATTATTTCACATCCATTTTATTGGTAATCAAGTAATATTCTTCTGCTCCAGGCGACCAGTTCATAACTCGGTTGTTTACCCCAACTACAATGTTTGGATATACAACGAAAGATTGCGGAATCTCTTTTGCAATAATTTGAACGGCCTGTTTTGTCAATTCATTTCTTTTTTCTTGTTCGCTCGTAACATTTAGTTCGTGAATTAGTTCATTGAGACTCGGAATATTGATTAGTCCCGGATTAAGCGCACCATTTGGTAAATAAGCGATATTTAAATAATACCCTCCATCTCCACGAGGAGCTGTTAAATTACTGTAAGTTGCTAAATCCCACTCTTTTTGATGTTCATATAAATAGCTGTCAATATTCTCAACTGTTTGGATATCGATCGATACCCCGATTTTTTTTGCCTCTGCTTGTAACAGCTGTGCAATTAACGGCAATTCTGGACGCGATGCATAAGTAACAAGTTTAAAGGTTAACGGCTTTCCGTTCTTCACCAATTGACCATTTTCTTCTTTCCAACCCGCTTCTAACAATAACTGTTTTGCTTTGTTCGGATCAAAAGAAGGAGCTGGCCCATCGTTACTAAAAGAGAATTTTGAATGGAACGGTCCATTTGCAATGGTGGCTTGCCCCGCCATCACTGTGTTTACAACATCTTTACGAGAAAGAAGCAAGTCGATCGCTTGACGTACCTTAACATCTTGTAGTTCTGGCTTTTGCATGTTATACAAAATAAAATGCGCTCTTAGACTAGGAATAGATTCAACCTTTAAATCTGGATCTTTTTCAATTTCATCGATACTCTCGACTGGCAAATGGTAAACGATATCTGCTTCTTTAGATTGGAAAGCAACCGCTCGTACATTTGCATCCGAATGAAATTTAAAAAATACTTCTTCCACTTTTGCCATTCCATCCCAGTAATCTTCATATCTGTCTAAATTGATTTCAATGTCAGGAGTGAATTTCTTTACTTTAAAAGGGCCCGTACCTACAGGTGCTTTATTAAACTCATCTGTACCCATCTCCTCTTCTGCTCTTACACTAATGATAGATGTATTTGGATTTACCAATTCAGAAACAAGTGATGGATGAGGCTCTTTTGTACGAATGGTGAGCGTTTGTCCATTAGCTTCGATTGACTCAATTTTCAATGATTTTTCTAATGCCTTGCTTACTCGAATTCCACGTTCTAACGATGCTTTTACGGCTTTTGCATCTAGAAGGGTTCCATCATGAAAAGTAACCCCATCACGAATCGTAAATACCCACGTATTCTTATCTTTCTGTTCCCAATCAGTTGCTAACCATGGTTCCAACTGAAGTTTATCGTTTAGCTTTACGAGCGTTTCTGTAATCCCCGCACGTAGAGGTAACCAACTTAAATGAGGGTCAAGTTGGCTATCACCAAAGCTGAACAGCAATGTAACTGTTTTCTTTCGATGTTCATCTTTTGTTTCCGTTGTACTTGTCTTTTCTAATGTACATGCTGTTAAACCAAATATGATGAGTATGACAAAAATAATATGAATAAACTTCTGAAATTTCATAAACACACCTCTCTTAAAAAATCGTAATGATTACGATTTTTATTTATAACACGAAAGAGAAAATATGTAAATAAAAAAACAAATTTCCTTAAAACGAAATAAAATCTATGTTAGAGAGAAAAAAGTAGAGTATTCATCGTTTTCTTTTAATAACGATGAGAATACTCTACCGATACTTACACCTATGAATTTAATATATTTACCAAGCTCCTCTTCCCTTCACCGGTCAACATCCGGTTTGTGGAGACCCCCCTATGAAATGAATAAGCATCCTTAATTTGTTTTTGCATTTTCCACAAAAGTATGCTTAAATATCTGTATCTTATAAATCGTAATGAATACGATTATCATAAATAAGAGAAGGTATGAAAGGAGAGAGGAATTAATGAACCCATTTTTTCTAATTGTTGGAGCGGGTCCTGCTGGGATTGGAATGGGGATTTTACTAAAGCAATTAAGAATTGAAAATTTTGGAATTTTAGAGCGTGACCGTGTTGGTTCCTCCTTTTTGCAATGGCCGAGGGAGATGCGTTTTATTACACCATCGTTTACGGGACAGGGCTTTGGTGCATTAGATTTAAATGCTATTTCACCAACAACGTCACCTGCTTATACCCTCCGAAAAGAACATCTAAGCGGTGAAGACTATGCATTATATCTTGATTTATTAGCAGAACATTACGATTTACCGATTCGAGAAGGAGTGAACGTAAACGAGGTAGTTAAAAAGGAGAATCGATTCATTGTAAAAACAAATGAAGGAGAATACGAGGCTGATGCCGTTATTTGGGCAACCGGAGAATTTCAATTCCCGAATGCAGCTCCATTTCCAGGAGCAGAACATGCGCTACATAATCGGTATGTTGACAGTTGGAAGAATTTCGAAAATGGGCATTATGTAGTAATTGGTGGGTATGAGAGCGGAATTGACGCGGCCGTTAACTTAGTTGCGAATGGAAATGAAGTGACCATCATTTCAGCTAAGGAGCTACATGGAAAAGAAGCGGACCCTAGTTTGTCATTAGCACCTTACACATGGGAACGATTGCGAAAAGCCGAACAAACAAAGCGTTTCACCATAGTCGAAAAGATTAGGGTAGTGAAAATTGAAAAAAAGGAAAACGGCTATTTGTTATTCCTTTCAAACGGAGAGCAATTGATGACGGAGACAAAGCCGATTCTAGCAACAGGATTTCGCTCAGGAGCGGAACAAATTCAATCCTTGTTTGAATGGGGTGAGAACGGAAAACCGAAACTGACGTTGTATGATGAATCGACCATAACGCCGAATTTATTTTTAATTGGACCGAGCGTTGCCCATGATCAAGCGATTTTCTGTTTTATTTATAAGTTTCGCCAACGTTTTGCCGTTGTAGCGAAAAAATTAGTTGATCGTTACCAACTTCCTCATGAAGAAGAGGTCTTCACTCTTTATGCAAACAACCAAATGTATTTAACAGACTTATCGTGTTGTGAGGTGAAGTGTGATTGCTAGCTGAGCGAACAAAACGAAAACGACTTTTACTCCTCGGATTAGAATCAGTTGGAAAGACCACATTATTTTCAAGGTGGACGCAGTTTGGTATTGGTGAAGAAACCAATGTGAAAGGAACGACTTACACGTTTCGTTCCCATCCGATACGACAGTTGCGTGAATGGGATATTGTCGATACACCGGGGTTGCGTAGAGGGGATGAACTGGGTAAACGACAACTGGAAAAAGAAGTAGTAAAAGCTGATCACGTGATGCTCATTATCCGTGGGACTCATTTTCATGAGGAGTTGCAAGAACTGCTGTCGATTGTGCCTGTAACTCAATCAAATATTTCTATAGCTGTGACATTTGTAGATAAAATAAATCAACAAACGAAAACACTGTTAGAAAATGTTCAAAAGCAATACAATCTCCCGCTTTTTTTAACAAAAGGAAGAAAAGAAACAGCTCAATCGCTCCCTTCATTTGAAAAATATAGAAAATGGACCCGAGATACTATTAAGGTATTACAAACACTGAACTTACCTAAAAAAGACCCTGCATCGTTTGTATTTGATCGTCCAATAATCGGTCCGCTTCTATCTGTGTTGGCAATATTGTTGATGTTTCTCTTACCTGTTTATGTCGCTTATAAGTTTTCCGATTGGGGACAACCGTATTTAGATGTTGGCTTAGCAAGTGTGGTTCAATTTTTTGAGGGAAAAGGAAAGCTGATAGAAGGATTGCTTGTAGGAGATTACGGCTTGCTCACACTAGGAGCTTATTCATTTTTATGGGCATTTCCAGTTGTGCTTTTTTTAAGTATTATGATGGCCATCACCGACGAAACAGGAATCAAAGATCGAATTACCGATGCGCTTGATCCGTATTTACGAAAAATAGGTTTAAATGGCCAAGATCTGATTCCTGTATTAAGTGGGTTTGGGTGTAATGTTGTGGCCGTTCAGCAGAGTCGATTGTGCAGTGCTTGTACGCGAAAAGCATGTGTTTCTCTCGTCTCATTTGGATCAGCATGTAGTTATCAAATTGGCGCAACAATATCGATTTTTCATAGTGCACAAAAGCCGCACTTATTTTTTCCGTACTTACTCACTCTCTTTATCGTTGGTGCCCTTCATACAAGAATATGGAATCGACAAGCAATGATACATGCAGCTATGCTTCGTCCTCATCGGACATTTATGCAGATGCCGACATGGTCGGGAGTTTCATACCGCGTTCGTTCAACGGTCTTTCAATTTTTAACTCAAGCCATGCCGATCTTTTTGATCATTTGTTTTATCGCCGGGTTGTTGGATGTGTTAGGATGGATTGATAAAGTGGTGTTGTTATTCGCACCTGTCGTTCAATGGATGAATTTACCGGCAGAAGCTGCTATTGGTCTTGTTTTTTCAATAATTCGTAAAGATGGCATTTTGCTGTTTAATGAAGGAAATTTGGCGTTATTAACGTCGATGTCGACATTTCAACTCTTTCTTCTTGTTTACCTTGCTTCGACATTTAGTGCATGTGCGGTTACTATTTGGACCATCGCAAAGGAATTTAATGTGAAAGAGGCAATTTTATTATCAGGAAAACAAATGATTACTTCGTTAACATCTACTCTTTTGCTCTTGTTATTATTCACTAGGTAACAATAAAATAATAACAATAATCGAGTTATCGTTATGTTGTAAGCAAAGATATGGAGAGATATAGAATTAAATTCCTTTTGACATAGTTACTTATTCGATTCGTTGGAGCCTTGAACAATGTGCTCCAAGAACGAAATAGGTTAATTTTTTGCTATTATTATTGCTATTTCAACATAAATGTTGTTGTATCAATAAAAAACAGACCATTATGTTGTTGTTTGGTCTGTTTTTTTGTGCCGGTTATATACCTCAATGTTACAGACATTATTACAAGGCTTCCGGAAAATATTTAATAACTCTGTTTTGATTTTGTCTTCACGCCAAATTTAATATTAATTGGAAAAATGTTTCGTATTCGTTAAAAATTCTTCCTTTAAAACTGCAGCTTGATGCTGATTATTTACTGCATGTGTAATCGCAGAAATAACGGCAATTCCATCCGCACCAGCTTGAGCAATCGGAGCAATTTTTCCTTGTTGAATGCCGCCAATAGCGACTAATGGCCCGGTGACACATGCGTTTCGTATTTCCTCAATCACAATCGGTCCTCTTACAACTTGGATATCTTCTTTTGTTTTTGTAGGATACATGGGACCGACTCCAATATAGTCAGCCCCTTCCACGAAGGCTCGTTTGGCTTCTTCAACGTTATGGGTAGAGACGCCCAGTAGTTTGTCACCTATCATCTTCCGAACCGCCTCTACATCACCATCTTCTTGACCGATATGGACGCCATCGGCATCAAGCTCAAGCGCTAATTGAACATCGTCATTAACGATAAAAGGGATACCGTGCTCTCTACAAATTGCATGCAAGTCTTTTGCTAATTCATACTTGGCCTCACCAGTTAAAGCACCTATTCCTTTTTCCCGAAATTGAAACATCGTAATCCCACCGGCAATCGCTTGTTGCAGCACGGAACGAGGATCTTCTTTACAATTTGCACTGCCCATGACGAAATATAAGGTTAGATGGTTTCGTTGAAAAGTCACGAGACCACCTCATGTTGGTTTCGAAGCGCCCAATGGTTGGTCGGGCCGTTTCCACTCCCGATGCCTAGTTCTTGTTCAATCGCTAAATGAATAAAGGTTTTCGCAACAGATACCGCTTCTTCCACTGATGATCCTTTCGCTAATTCTGCCGTAATGGCCGCAGCAAACGTACATCCTGTCCCATGCGTATGTCTTGTTTCGATCCGACGACTTTGCCATTCATAAAATTGTTCCCCATCGAATAATAGGTCAACTAACTGCTCTTCGTTGCCATGGCCACCTTTCATCACGACGTAAGAAACGCCCATGTCATGAAGTCGTTTCGCCGCGTCTTTTCGATCTTCTATGTTTGTGATTGCCATGCCTGTTAATACTTCCGCTTCCGGGATATTTGGGGTAATCACTTTCGCCAGCGGTAAAAGGTGTTTTTTCATCGCTTGGACGGCGTCTTCTTGTAGAAGGGGAGCGCCTCCTTTCGCGATCATGACAGGGTCAACAACGAGCTGTTTCCACCCGTATGATTGAACACGCTCCGCGACCGCTATAATAATTTCTTCACTAAACAACATGCCAGTCTTTACCGCGTGTGGGGCTAAATCTTGTTCAATCGAATCCAATTGTTTGACAACCGCTTCAACCGATAGCGGATAAACCCCTTGAACGCCTAACGTATTTTGGGCTGTTGCTGCAGTAATTACAGTCATGCCATATACGTGCAATTCTTGAAATGTTTTTAAATCCGCTTGAATACCGGCCCCGCCTCCGCTATCAGATCCAGCAATCGTCAACGCTTTATATACGTTCACCAAGTGGCACCTCCTACCCTAAATACCGATGATATAATGTTTTCGCTTCTTGAATATCTTTTGTTCCGTGAACGAGGACACGTCCATCTTTAAACACAACGAGTCGATGCTCAGGCACTTCCAATGATACGAGGTACGGATTTTTCTCTACCTTACCCCCTTGACGTGAGAGCACTTTGGCGAGCTCGTCTAAATCGCGAGGACCTTTTATCGCTGGGCGAATTTGCACCGTATTTCGCCCACACAAAACCTCTGTTTTTGTTTGGTGTTCATACGAAAGAAACGGATACGTTCGATGCGTTCCGCAAGAAGGACAATCCTCTCGTTTTAACGAGTTGACATCAATCATCGATTGTTGGTTTTTCCACACATCAAACGAAATGAGTTTACGACGAACCGCATCAATATCACCGACGAGAATTTTTAACGTTTCAGCTACTTGATACGCCGCGACCATTTGTACGGCAGGACTGATAATCCCCGCCGTATCGCACGTGAGACCATTCATCGGCAGGGTTTCTAATAAACAATGCAGACAAGGAGTTTTTCCTGGAATAAACGGATAACTCACCCCGTAGCTTCCGACACAAGCTCCGTAAATCCACGGTATCCCGTATTTTTGTGAAATATCGTTAATAACCATGCGCGTATCAAAATTATCGGTCGCATCGATAAGGACATCAGGTTTGCCCTTTTTCACAAGCTCTTCTAGTACATTCACCGTCACATCGGTGACCATCGCCTCAATCTGCACGTCACAGTTGACTTGCTCTAATCTTTTTTTCGCAGCAATTGCTTTTGGTAAGCGAAGTTTCGCATCTTCTTCACTATACAGTTGTTGACGTTGTAAGTTACTCCAATCGACGTAATCCCGATCCATGATCGTGACTTTGCCCACACCAGCACGGACAAGGGCTTCGCTAGTTCCAGTTCCTAAAGCCCCCGCCCCGATAATAACTACGTGTTTTTTGGCTAACTGTTGTTGCCCTTCTTTACCTATTGGAGAAAAGAGCTCTTGTTTTGAGTAACGGTCGTTCAAACGATACTCATTCCTTCCATTGGACTACTTGCAATCGCATACCGTTTTTTCGGAATACGTCCTGCTTCAAAACCAAGTCGGCCTGCTTCAATGGCTAGTTTCATTGCTTTCGCCATTTTAACCGGATCTTGAGCTGCGGCGACCGCCGTATTCAATAGCACGCCATCAGCCCCTAATTCCATAGCGAGAGCCACATCGGCAGGGCTTCCGATTCCTGCATCAACAATAACCGGTGCCGTTGCTTGCTCAATGATGAGGCTCAGATTCATCGGATTGATAATTCCTTGACCCGAACCAATTGGTGATGCACCTGGCATAATGGCGTGACAGCCTAATTCTTGTAAACGCTTGGCTAGCACCACATCATCGGACGTATAAGGTAACACGATGAATCCTTCCTCTAGCAACATTTCCGTTGCTTTTAGTGTTTCGACTGGATCTGGAAGTAACGTTTTTGAGCAACCAATCACTTCTACCTTCACCATGTCGCACAAGCCGGATGCTTTTGCTAATCGGGCAATACGTACCGCTTCTTCCGCTGTTGAGGCTCCAGCTGTATTCGGAAGTAATTTATATTGCTCTAAGTCTAGCTTTTCTAAAAAATTCGGTTGATTCGGTTCAAAAATGTTCATACGTCGAACAGCAAACGTTAATACCTCCGCACCAGACACTTCTACTGCTTCTCGCTGAATATCCATATTTGGATATTTTCCAGTCCCTAATAACAAGCGTGATTGAAACGAATATGGTCCAATGGTTAACATCATCAACCGCCTCCTACAAAATGTACAATTTCTACTTGATCTTGATCGGACAATGTTGTTTGTTTATAGTCTTCTTTTTGAATAATGTTTCGATTGACTTCCACGATTACAATTCGATGATGAAGTTGAAAATGGATCAATAAATCTTCGACTGTTCGAATGTCATCAGGAAGTTGGAGTGTTTCTCCATTAATGTGTAACTCCATATCCTTTCCTCCTTTCTTACATACTTGTTGGTACTACTCGTAACAAGTGAAAGCTTGATAAATCGATAGATTCATATGTTTTTCCTTCTACTAAATCAGCCATGATCACTCCAGTAATCGGACTAAGTAAAATTCCGTTGCGGTAATGACCAAACGCACCAAACAGCCCTTTAATATCCGGATGCTCTCCAAGGTAAGGAAGTCCATCACTTGTTTGCGGGCGAATGCCGCTCCACACGTTTTCCCAATGGGCTTCTACTATGCTAGGAAGAATAGCAGAAGCCCGCTCGAGCAGGCTTTGCACTCCCTTTACGCTCACTTTTTGATGAAACGTTCCTTCCTGGGATGTGGCACCGATGACTAATCGGTTCCCTTTTTTCGGAACGATGTAACAGCCGTTGTTCGCAAAAATCGTGGACGTAATGAACGGAATTTCCGTTACAACGGAAAGACATTCCCCTTTGACCGGAAAAAGTGGAACATCGATGCCAGTCGGTTTTAATAATTGTTTTGACCATGCTCCTGCACATAGAATCACATTATCGGAAGTGATTCGCCCTTCTGCCGTCTCGACTCCTTTCACTTGACCTCTTTCCCATAAAAGGCTGTACACTTCCGTATATTCCTTAATGACAGCTCCGAAACGAGAGGCGGCTTTTGCAAAAGCAATCGATAAATCAGCCGCGCGTACTTGACCGTCTCCTGGAAGGTACATAGCACCATAAAGCATTTCCGTCACATGGGGCTCCCTCTCTTGCGATTCCTTCATCGATAACCATTGGACAGAAGGATCTTGTTGTTTCCAAAATTGATAATGTTGTTCGAGCGCCACCGCATCCTCTTTCGAACAAGCGACTTTAATTAGCCCTCTTTGAACGAGCCCAATGTCGATACCCGTTAATTCCTCTAATTCTTCAACAATTGAAGGAAACATCTCTCGGCTTTTTAACGCTAACGGAATGAGCGGGCTATCCGTGGTAAATTCCGATTGGGCCCCTAACATCCCCGCCGCTGCACTGGACGCTCCTTGGGCGATTTCTTGTTTTTCGAGGACGATTACGGACGCCCCTCGTTTGGCCAGTTGAAAAGCAATGGAACAACCGATGACTCCACCTCCCACAATCACTGCATCATATCGTTTGTTTTCCATGTTTGCCCCTCCAGTTTTTTAGTAACCGTGCATATGCTTTTGCGGCACTTATAGAATCTTTTGCCAAAAACACACCCGACATCACGGCAATTCCCTTTGCTCCCGCATTCAGAACGTGCACAGCGTTTTCAACTGTAATTCCTCCAATCCCAATCACCGGGATAGGTACTTCGTTGGCAATCTGTGTCAACGCTTGAATTCCTCGTGGTTGTAACCCCTTTTTACTCGCCGTTGGAAAAATGTGACCATACACACAATAATCAGCACCGTGACGAGCGGCCGCCAGCGCCTCTTCCAACGAATGAACAGAGCAACCTACCTGTAAAGATGGAAAATGGTCCTTGACTCGTTTAACGTCTAAACTATGGTAAGCAAGTTGTACCCCTTTCAAACCATAAACAACCGCCACATCAACACGGTCATTCACGACCATTTTGGAAGCGGGAACGCCTTGATCTAATAAAGAGGAGACAAGGTTACCTAACTCTTTCGCCGTCATTTGCTTTTCCCGCAAATGAATCATATCCACGTATGGATGAATGTGGGCTACAATCTCGACAATCTTCGCACTTTGTTGCTGGCCGGTCGTAATGACATGCATTTCTTGTTCCAATTTTTCTCACCTCTAGCGGACATCGGTCATCGGGAACCACGGAAAGGTAACAGCCATGAAATATATAAGCAGAGTAAAGACGAGCATACCAAAAGAAAAAAGAACGTCATGTTTGTTGATTTTCATTTCGTAATAATACGTTCGTTCTGACTCTTCTGAAAATCCTTTTGCCTGCATCGCTACCGCCAATCGTTGCGCCCGTCGAATGCTTTGTGAAAGCAAAGGGATCGCGTATCGGTTCATGCGCTCGACAAACGCTTTGACTCCTTTTTCATTCATGACTCCTCTTACCATTAAAGCCTGCCGAATCGTTTGAAATTCCAAAAACATGATTGGAATAAGTCGAACCCCTGCTAAAAAGCTATAGGCATATTTCGGCTTTATCTTTAGCTGCTGCATTAATGAATAGAACAAATACACTGGTCTTGTTGTTAAAGAAAACGTTAAACCGAGCAAGGCAAACGTAAGGGCACGAAACCCTAAATGCAACCCACGATAAAAGCTTTCCTCTGTGATGTGTATCAGTCCCCATTTCCACCAAGTGGTTTCGCCTTTGCCGAAAAACATCATCGACGTGGACGTTGAGATAAAAATAACCAAAAAAGGAAGGAGGAACATGAGAAGGTGTTTCCAACGATAGCCCGTAAATAAAACGAACATGAGTAAACATCCTACCATGATGTAAAACGACACGTTTGGATTATGAATGAACAACACAGTAATAAAAAAGAAGAGCATAACCAGCAGTTTCACAGCTGGGTTCATTTGATGGAGCCACGTTTCCCGATAGGTCAATTCCCATCTCATAAGAAATCCTCCTTACCTACTTCCGACAAGTTCTTTCGTTGGACGATGGATTGGCTCATCACGTACCAATCGGCCATTAGTAATTTCCCATCGTCTTGTTGCAAATGTGTCGACAATATGGGTATCGTGCGTCACCATAAGAATGGTCGTCCCTTGTTCCCGAAGGTGTTCTAACCGTTCTAATAAGGCAAACGTATTTTGCGCATCCTGACCAAACGTCGGTTCATCTAACAGCAACAACGGTTGGTGATGTACGATGGAAGCGGCAACGCTTAAGCGACGTTTTTGCCCAACGGATAATTGATACGGATGCTGATGGCAAAGCTTGTTTAAATGGAATTGTTCTAAAAGCGTGTGGACGATCGGCTCTATTTCCACTTCTGGTCGTTTTTGCAATCGAAGGCCATACGCCAATTCGTCGTAGACGGAATTAGTGACAAATTGAAATTCAGGTTGCTGAAACACAAAACCGATTTGTTCATACATTCGTTTCATTTTGTGTACCGTTTGACCTCGAAAAATACATGTTCCTTTTGTTGGAATGAATCCAATGATCGCTTGCAGTAATGTGCTTTTCCCCGCTCCATTGCTTCCGGTAATGGCAATCCATTCTCCTTGATAAACAACCGCTTTCTCCACCTCGATGTGTATCTGCTTGTTTCGTAATCCTTGAAACTGTTCGAGTCGAAGAATTTCGGTGGTTGATACCGTTTTCCGTTTGTTCGAACGTTTTGCCTGATATCGATCCCAACAGCCCGGATACCAAATACCGTGTTGATCAATCGTCTCTTGGTACTGTTGAAATATCCGTTTTGCCGGACCATTAGCGATAACCTCACCATGATCGTTGAACAATACGATACGGTCCACCCAATCCAAAATCAGGTCAATTTTATGTTCGACAATGATGATCGTTTTTTCCGAAGCAACGTGTTTTAACACCCGCCATACTTCTTCTGTTCCTTCCGGGTCAATCATAGCGGTCGGTTCATCTAAAAATAGTACGTCCGGGTCTCCTGCTAAAGCAGAAGCGATGGCTAACCGTTGCTTCATTCCGCCGGATAATTTTTGAATGGGTGTGTGGGGAGTATCTAATTGCAAATCGACGAGTTGAAGCAACTCTTTAATCCGGTCAGCCATTTGTTCACGAGGTACCAATCGATTTTCTAAGGTAAACGCGAGCTCTTCATCGACATAGGGCATACAAAATTGGGAATCGGGGTCTTGAAACACATAGCCCCATGAGGCCGGAGTTTGGATGCTTTCTGCCTTCATCGGAACTTCAATCGTCCGCGGAATCAAGCCGGCTAATACTTGAAGCAACGTTGATTTTCCACAACCTGATGGACCTAGTAAAAGGACCTTTTCTCCTTTGGAAATGGATATAGTTATATCTTTGAAAAATAGGGAATCGGTCCCTGGAAATTTCAGTCGTAACTTGTGGACAGAACAAACCGGTTTCATATGTTCACCTTCTATCGATCTAATGCCTCGTAATCCTCAGTAGGAGCTGGTCGTACAAGTTGCGTAACCCCAGTAGCCTCCAGCGCTTTCACTAAGCAATAAGCGAAAATTCCTGCAATCAAAATAGCTCCAACAAAGCGGGCACCAATAAATAGCATTAAATTCCATAGAGCTAACTCATCAATATACCCTTTGTAAAAATCCATGATCAGAGAAGCCAATGTGGAACTAATGGCCGCTAATGAAGCAACAAATACATTGAAACGTTTGTAACGGAAAATAGCGAACACCGCTTCGGCAAACAATCCTTGTAAAAATCCGTATAGTAAAACTTCAAGTCCCCATTCCGACCCAACAATAAATTCCCCTGATGCTGCGGCTACTTCCGCTAGCAGTGCGACCCCCGGTTTACGAATAATTAAAAACGCCACAATTGCGGCAATGAACCACATACCGTAAATCAGCTGATCGAGATGAAGTCCAAATGGTTTTACAAAGTAGTAAAACGGTCCCCACAGTTTATATACAATCCCAAAAACTATCGCAATCACAATCGTTGTTAAAATGTCAGCTAATTTTAATTGTTTAGAGTGTTGCATATTGTTCCTTCTCCTTTCCTGTCATTGGCCAAGATTCTAATGTGTACGCCATTTCCCAAAATAAATATTCATAATGACTGCTAATTAGAAAATGTTGTTTCATTCGTTGGCGATCCGCTTCCGTTACTACTTCCGCAATCGCATCAAGTCGTGATATCTGCTCTTCTACGAGTTGACGGAACCATTCCGACCCGTAAGCAGCAATCCATTCTTGATAAATGGGCTCATCTGGTCGACAATCTTTTAGCCGTTCACCAATTTCGTAATAAAGCCAATAACATGGCAAAATGGCAGCCACAATATCTCCTAAATGACCTTCGTACGCCGCCCGATACATGTGGGACGTATACGCGTATGCAGTCGGAGCTGGCATCATCGAAGCCTTCTCTTCTTCCGTAATTCCTAATTGCTTTGCAAAACGCTCATGTAACGAAAGCTCGGCTTGGTACGTATTTTGTGCGTGATGTGCCATACGAGCGGTAGTAGGTAAATCAATGGCTTTTGCTGCTCCGAGCGCTTGCACTCTCGCAAAGTGACCTAAATAATACGCATCTTGCAGTACATAGTATCGAAAACATTGTAAATTAAGCGTTCCATCCCCAAGCTGTTTCACAAAAGGATGATGAAAGCTTGCTTCCCATAGGCCATCTGCTTCTTGCCGAAGCGTCTTTGAAAATGACATATTTTTCTCCCCCTTAGTCAGGTGTCATGTATGAAAAACACAGTGTGGGCCCAAAACTGCGTTTTTTCCAATAAAAAAACCACTTTCCTTACCAACATAAGGAAAGTGGTGATTGTATCCCATACAAGTACATCACATAAATGGATGACAAACGATGTCAACCATTCCACACTTCCACTTCCCTACGCTGGTATGATCCAGATCAGATTCTAAGGGTCTCAAAGGCACACTTTGATCTCAGCCTATCTAAAGGCACCCCTAGTGGAATTAATGAATGTATTCAATTATAATTCCTGTTGTCTTTTTTATCTTAACATGATGATTATTTTTGTCAAATCCTTTCTTAGAAAGATGTTATTCATTTTTAAGATTTCATATACCAATTAAAAAAGCTGCAACCAAATAAGTGGTTACAGCTAACAAAACCCGTAATCACAGCGGTTATTTTTTAATCAAATCTTCCCGTTGTGATTGTTCAATCCATTCTTGGAGTTTTTCTTTTAACGTGTTAAAGCCGGCCTGTGGTGTTTCATTTTTGACGCTTCCTTGGCGCTTTTTCCCTACTTTCTTTTTGCCAGTTGCTTGAGCCGCCCGAATGGATAAACTAATTTTCCCGTCCTCATCAATGGAAAGAACTTTTACTTTTACTTGATCGCCAACTTTTACATGATCGTGAATGTTTTTCACAAACCCTTGGCTGATTTCCGATATATGGATAAGCCCTTGTGTTTGATTATCAAGCTCCACAAAAGCACCATACGGTTGAATACCGGTCACAGTACCTGTTACAATTGTTCCTACTTCTAATTTTTCAGTCATGGAAACACTCCTACAATATATGTTTTTTCACCGTTATCGACAATTGTAGATTATATCATAGTTGGGTAGAGTAAGCAAAAAACCTATCATTTGATAGTTATCGGAAATTTCAAAATTTATTTGAACAAATTTTAAAGAATGACTATACTTTTAATAAAATTCATAGTAACATGTAAAAAATTAATGATTAAGTAAAGGAGTCGTATTATGAATCAGCAAGAACAATGGTCGTCAAAAATCGGCTTTATTTTAGCCGCAGCTGGTTCTGCCATCGGATTAGGGGCCATTTGGAAATTCCCTTACATGGCAGGAACAAACGGTGGCAGCGTATTCTTTTTCTTATTTATCTTGTTCACCGTTCTAATTGGGGCGCCCGTGTTGTTAGCAGAATTTATCATCGGTCGCCATGCCCAGACTGATGCTGTTCGTGCCTACAAAAAAATTGCACCGAATAGCGCTTGGCATTGGGTTGGATATTTAGGAGTCGTCGCATCCTTTGTCCTTTTGTCCTTTTATAGCGTTGTCGGCGGGTGGATTGTCTCCTACTTACTTCGAAGTCTAAGTGGCTTATTAATCGGAAAGACACAAGAAGAATATAATCAACTTTTTGGTTCTATTATCAGTAATCCATGGGAAGTACTACTTGCTCAATTCGTCTTCTTAGTACTAACGATCCTTATCGTTCAAGGTGGTATTCAACAAGGAATTGAGCGCGCGAGCCGTTATATGATGCCAGCCTTATTTATCTTATTTTTAGTATTAGTCATACGCTCGTTAACGCTCGATGGCGCGATGGAAGGGATTCAATTCCTTCTAGTTCCTGATTTTAGTTACTTAAATGGCCAAACGGCATTACTTGCTCTTGGACAAGCCTTCTTTGCGTTAAGTGTGGGTGTTTCAGTCATGGTAACTTACGCTTCTTATTTAGGCAAAGAAGAAAACTTACCAAAATCGGCCACGTCGGTCGCCGTCTTAAATATTTTTATTTCATTCTTAGCAGGCCTGGTTGTGTTTCCAGCCGTTTTCGCGCTAGGATTTGAGCCAGCTAGCGGTCCTGGTCTTGTCTTCGTTGTCTTACCAGCCGTGTTTAACGAATTAGCGTTTGGAGGCTTTTTCTTCTTTATTTTCATGGTTCTGTTACTATTTGCGACACTCACATCCTCAATATCGATGCTAGAGATTGTGGTCGCCGTCTTAACGAAATCCGAACAACGAAAGCGTAAAAAATTTACCTGGATTTCCGGTCTGTTGATTTTTATTGCTGGTATTCCAAGCGCCTTATCGTTTGGTATATTTGCCAAGCCACTCCTATTCGAAAAAACTTTCTTCGATCTAGCCGATTACTTTGTTAGTAATATTTCCTTACCGTTAGGTGCTTTGTTGATCTCACTCTTTGTCGGATACAAAATTCCGCGCGAACAAGTTTGGGCCGAAATGAAGCAAGGGGCAACGATGAAACACACATTATTTACAATTTGGTATGTCTCTGTTCGTTATATCGCCCCAATTGGTATTATCATTATTTTCTTAAATTCGTTAGGGCTCTTTTAATTATTTAGCTATGTTATATGTCATTGTTGATTTTTAGAAAATTATTCACACGGCGGCGACTCCAGCGGGAACAAGAAGCCGCAAGACCCATACTTGAGCGTAGCGAGGGAAGCGGCTTGCACCTTGCCCGCGTAAAGCGTCCGCCACAAGCGTAATGTATACATATCAACAGTATCGTTTAACAGACATT
>NZ_JBCNBW010000079.1:0-9967 GCF_050478865.1 Aeribacillus pallidus
CACAGAATATGGTGATGAGACTACAACCTAATTGTAAAGAAAATTTTATTTTACCCTCTTTTAAAAATTTAGTAAAATGATTGATAGCGTAAAAAGTAGAAATTTAACGAATAATGACAACAACTTTTAGAAAGGGAAGAACGATTCATATGAATAGACATCATATAAAAAGAAAAAGGAGAAAAGTGAAACGACGACGAGTATTCTGGCTACTCGTATTTCCATTATTACTGTTAGCTCTATCGGCTACTGGCTACGGAGCATATTTATATAAAAAAGCTGAGTCCATTGCCAATGGTTCTTATAAAGAATTAGATGGTCGTGAAAAATCCAATCTTCGTGATGAAGTGGTTGATCCTAGCAAAGACAATATATCCATATTGTTTATTGGAATTGATGATAGTGAATCACGTAACTTTGGAACGGCCACCCGTTCCGATGCGTTAATGTTAGCTACATTTAATAAAAAAGAAAACTCCGTAAAACTCCTTAGTATTCCAAGGGATTCTTACGTATACATTCCAGAGGTTGGGTACTCAACAAGAATTAATCATGCCCACGCTTTTGGTGGTCCAAAAGCAACTATTGAAACAGTGGAGAATCTCTTAGATGTTCCTGTTGATTATTATGTCCGTATGAACTTTTATGCTTTTATTGATGTTGTTGATGCCCTTGGCGGAATCGAAGTGAATGTACCGTACGAAATTTACGAAAAAGATACAGAAGACAATCGAAACGCTATTCATCTCTTACCAGGCGAACAAAAGTTAAACGGTGAGGAAGCATTAGCACTTGCTAGAACACGAAAAAAAGACAATGATATCGAACGCGGAAAACGTCAACAAGAAATTATGAAGGCCATCCTTAAAAAAGCTATATCTGTTAATGCCATTACAAAGTATACCGATGTGATGGAAGCTATTGGCGATAATATGGAAACAAATATGAAATTTTCCGAAATGCGCGCATTACTTAGTTATGGAATAAAAAACCAATTAACGATTGATTCTCTTACATTAGAAGGTTCGGACGGTTATCAAAACGGAATTGGTTACATTTATGAACTAGACGAAGAGGATCTTGAAAGTGTAAAAACGACATTAAAAAAACACCTAGATGTTTCGAGTCGTGAAGATAC
This sequence comes from Aeribacillus pallidus, assembly GCF_050478865.1. Classification (NCBI taxonomy): domain Bacteria; kingdom Bacillati; phylum Bacillota; class Bacilli; order Caryophanales; family Bacillaceae; genus Aeribacillus; species Aeribacillus pallidus. Next base: position 1,139 of record NZ_JBCNBW010000079.1, read on the forward strand.
AGATGAAAAAGAGGTCGCTCAGCAGTAAAAATTACTTTCGAGAAAAAGGAGACAGCTTTTACCATAAGCTGGTCTCCTTCATTTTTGCCAAGCTTATTTTCTCTGCTAATGCTCAAATTTATTCAAGAAAAACTGAAAAACCAGCCTTTTAGAACAAAGGCTGGCTTTTCTTTATTAGTAAATATTTTTATTATTTTCTTGCCCGTACGAATCGGAGCAACGGCTGATAGTTTTTTCCAACCAACCCAATACTTTCAACCACTAATTCAATACCAATTAATAACAATGTAATGACGATAATCGCTCCCCATGTTGTCGCCATAGAGAAAATAATAGCGGTCATACTAAACATAGCAGCCATTGCGTAAATAAGCAGAACCGTTTGGCGGTGCGTAAACCCAAGACGAAGTAAGCAATGGTGTAAATGCGATTTATCCGGTGCTGAAAGCGGCTGATTGTTCACTAAACGGCGAATAATCGCAAAGAAAGTATCCGAAATTGGTACCCCAAGAATAATAATTGGAATAATTAAAGAAATAACCGTTACGTTTTTAAAACCTAATAACGACAGTACGGAGATCATATAGCCTAAAAATAAGGCTCCAGTATCACCCATAAAAATCTTTGCTGGGTGAAAATTATAGACAAGAAATCCTAAGGTACTTCCGAGTAAAATCAACGCCATTGACATAACATATATATCGCCTTTCATAAAGGCCATAAAGCTTAATGTAATTAAGGCAATCGAGGAAACACCTGCTGCTAATCCATCTAACCCATCAATTAAGTTAATGGCATTCGTAATACCGACAATCCATAAAATCGTTAACGGGATACTTAACATCCCAAAGTCCAGTTCTCCACCAAAAGGTAAATTAATGTATTCTAATCGGACACCACCAAGAACGACAATGAAAGCCGCCGCAAGTTGGCCACCGAACTTTACTTTGGCAGATAATTCTAGTAAGTCATCCAAAAATCCGGTAATGATAATAACAACACTACCTAAAATAATTGGGAGGGAAAATTCATCTTCTGGTCGTAAATATACAACTCCGACCAAGAAGCTGATATATATCGCTAAACCACCAAGTCGTGGCATAATTTTTTGATGAACTTTTCGATGATTCGGTTGATCAGTTGCCCCAATTTTTAATGCGAATTGTTTTACAAAAGGAGTTATGCATAATGAGGCTAAAATACATAATGCTAAGGCTATAAAGTAAACCATGCTTAACCTCCTTGGATTTAGCTTTTCCATTCTAAATGAAAATTAATATTGACACATTTATGTAAAACCGTTTGATTTTCTTTCCTAGATGAAAATAAATACCAATGTGAATTATACCATTTATTAAACTCAAAGAATATAAAAATTTTATTAAAGATTCATGACAAATTGACAAAAATTGTGTTTTTTCCGACCAAATACGACATTAAAGAATTTGATTTTTCATAATTTCTTCCAACAGTAGTCAATATTCGCTAATTTTGATAATATTATAGAATGATGGCTGAATATGTCTGTATTACAAGGAGCGGAATAAAAATGTTAAAATTATTCAGCAAGAATGTACAAACTAGTAATCGTCAGTTAAAAAAATACTATAAATTGGTAGAAAAAATCAATCAACTTGAAGATAAATATGCCAAAATGACCGATGAACAATTACGCCAGATGACCCTTCACTTTAAAGAGGAGTTACAAAAAGGAAAAACGGTTGATGATATTAAAATAGATGCGTTCGCTGTCGTTAGAGAAGCATCAAAGAGAGTTTTAGGCATGAGACACTTCGATGTTCAGTTAATTGGCGGACTCGTGTTGGTCGAAGGAAATATTGCCGAAATGCCGACAGGTGAAGGAAAAACGTTAGTTGCTTCTTTACCGAGTTATGTTCGCGCATTGGAAGAAAAAGGTGTTCACGTCATCACCGTCAATGATTATTTAGCCCGGCGAGATCGAGAGCTCATCGGTCAAATTCATGAATTTTTAGGGCTTACTGTCGGACTAAACCTTCCAATGATGCAGCCCGAACAAAAAAAGAAAGCGTACGAAGCAGACATTACCTATGGTGTAGGAACCGAGTTTGGCTTTGATTATTTACGGGACCATATGGTGCAAAAAGCGGAAGATCAAGTTCAACGTCCATACCATTATGCGATTATTGATGAAATTGATAGCGTATTAATCGATGAAGCGAAAACCCCTTTAATTATTGCTGGTAAAATGCAGTCAAATGCTGACCTTCATTACATAGCTGCTCGTTTAGCGAAACGTTTTGAAAAAGGAATCGATTATGAATATGACGAAGAGACAAAAGCAACTAGTTTAACCGACCAAGGGATTGAGAAAGTAGAGAAAGCCTTTGGTGTGGATAACCTCTACGATCTTGAACACCAAACGCTTTATCATTACGTTATTCAAGCAGTCCGGGCCCATACTATTTTTGAACGGGATGTCGATTATATCGTCCATGACAATAAAATTAAATTAGTGGATATGTTCACTGGCCGAATCATGGAAGGACGAACGTTAAGCGATGGGCTTCATCAGGCATTGGAAGCAAAAGAAGGGCTTCCGATAACGGAAGAAAATAAAACCCAAGCTCAAATAACGATCCAAAACTATTTCCGTATGTACCCCATTCTATCCGGAATGACGGGTACAGCAAAAACAGAAGAATCGGAATTTAGACATGTCTATGGCATGGAAGTGGTTCAAGTACCAACAAACAAACCGAAAATTCGTATCGATTTACCAGATAAAGTGTTCCAAACAGCTCATCAAAAATATGTCGCCGTTGTCGAAGAAGTAAAGAAACGACATGCGAAAGGTCAACCGGTTTTAATTGGAACAACGTCCATTTTACAATCTGAAAAAGTCGCCAAGTATTTAGATGAAGCAAATTTACCATATGAGCTCTTAAATGCGAAAACCGTGGAACAAGAAGCAGAGCTTATTTCCAAAGCGGGACAAAAAGGACAAATTACCATTGCCACCAATATGGCTGGACGTGGGACAGATATAAAATTAGGGGAAGGCGTAGCGGAACTCGGTGGATTACACGTTCTTGGGACAGAAAAACATGAAAGTAGACGAATTGATAATCAGCTTCGTGGACGTTCTGGAAGACAAGGAGATCCTGGTTCAAGCCAATTTTTTATCTCGTTAGAAGATGATATGTTCCGTCGATTTGCGAAAGATGAATTAGAGAAATTAAAGAAAAAATTAAAAGTAGATGACAACGGCCTCGTGCTGAATAAAGACATTAGCGAATTTGTCGAGCGGGTCCAACGGATTGTTGAGGGTGCCAACTTCTCGATGCGGGAATACAATTTAAAACTAGACGATGTCATCAACACACAACGGGATATTATTTATTCGTTAAGAGAAAAAATTTTATACAAACAAGAACTGATTTCTCTTATCAAACAATTACTGTCCGAACTAATAAACCATGAAATCACAATGTGCTGTCCAGAAGAGGAGTTACCTGAAAATTGGAATTTGGAACGATTAACACAGCTTGCTCATTTATTATTCCAACAAAGCACAAGCTTCGGTGAAGATATCCAAGAAGCAAACGAAATCAAACGAGTTCTTATGCCTTCTGTAGAAAAGCTTCAAAATGATTTGGAACAAATCGAACAAAAAGAAGACCTGCTCGAATTGTTACGCGTCATTACTTTGAATAAATTAGACATGCATTGGATGAAACATTTAGAAGGAATGACTCGTTTAAAAGAAGGGATCGGGTTACGTTATTATCAACAAGAAGACCCAATGAGAATTTACCAAACCGAAGGATTAGAGTTATTCCAACATAATTATTTTGAAATGGTGAAAGACATGATGGTAGGAACGGTTCAGATTTTACGCGTGAATGGAATAGAACGGAGTGAGGAACATGTTTAATTTTTTTAAGAAGAAAAAATCAGCAGAAATTAAAAAAGAGGGACAAGATAGCTACTTGTCCCTCGAGTCTACTACAAACGACGACAATGAAGAAGAAGTTTATACTACATTAGTCATCCCCCCAGCAATTCATTTACCGAAAGAACAAGAATATGTTTATCGTTTTTTACATAATGAACTGCATCCATTGAAACCGAATCAATTATCTATTTCGGGTATACAACTCGATCAACAAGATAAATACTATTATGTGACCGCATTTATTCGAAATAGTTTACCAAAGGAATTGCTACTAGATGATGTTGAATTGTTTTTACTTAACGATGAAAATCAATTCATTTCAAAAACCAGCGTGAATTTTAGTGAAATGGGACCAATCCCCCCTATGACTAGCCTATTATGCGGTTTTCAATTTCCAATAAACAACGATATCTCACTAGAGACATTGCAAGAAAATTGGTCGGTAGCATTTAATATGAATTCATTCAAACAACACTCGCTCGAACTAGAACCAAGCTGGGAAAATAGTTTATCTGCAGATCAAAAGAATCAATTACAACAATTTCTGCAACAACTCCCTACATTGAAACCAAACGAATTTAATATTGCGGGGGTTCGTGCTCAAATATTAGATGAAGGCAGTTTATTAGCAACTCTTTTATTTAGAAATGGAACGAAAAATAACATTCAAATTGAACAATTACCGCTTAAAATAGTAGATGCAACTGGTGAAATTGTTGCCCAAGGACATTTTAAGCTACAAGATTTTATTGTAAAAGCTAACACTTCCAAACCTTGGTCGTTTATATTTCCTAAGGAGTTAGTCTTAAAAGAAGAGTTAGATTTGTCGAAGTGGAAACCGATTGTACCACAATCATAAAATTTAATAAACTATTTTTATATGTGGTGAGGATGTCCTCACCATTTTCTTTTACTAATAACTAGAGAAAAAGGATGCTGCTTTACCAGCATCCTTTTATTCAACAAAAAAGGTTGTCAAATGGTCACGTTTCATCATCTTTCCTTGATCAGATAAAACCGATTTGGAAACGACTAATTGATAGTATTTTTCTTTTTCATATCCCCCTTGAGGCGGATGAACTTTCACCACTGTATTATTTTTTTCAAGTGCAATGATTACTGGATATCTTTTTCCATCTTGATCTTGAACGTAAATTTTATCTTTTATTCGGTCAGTTCTCATTTTTTTATTAAAGGTTATGGTCCATACTTTGTTCGGATGGACTGTTTTTGTATCAGACGAAGGTTCAAAGTATGGTTCCTTATGAGATAACGTATATTCAGCTTGTAAGCGATCTAAATAGAGCGTTCCATTTGTTTTATTGTTCTCTTCAGGTTCCGCTAAATAAATTTTGGAAAGTGTAATTGGATATTTCACCTCTTTTGGGATTGTAGCTTTTACATATTTCCATCCATACCAATTAAGTCCAGCATATGAAGTGAAATTGACAATCCACTCTTTCCCTGAAGCATCTGTGATCGCTCCTCTTAACCAATGCTTCTGCCCATCTCCATACACCCATAAGCCAATCGCTTGTGGTTTTCCTACGAGTTGTACAGGCTTTTTAAAATGAATGTAAGAAACGGAAGTTCCTTTTTTAGACGTTTTAAAATGGTAATCCCATTTTAAAGACGTTATTCCTTCACGAGGTTGGAGCGTTTTTTCTAAATCAATCGAAGAGGTAGCATTGACATGACTTATTGAAACGTTCGTTATTGAGCTGAACGAGTCTAGAAGTAATGGCTTGTTACTAATTTCTACAGGTATGGTCACTTTCTTTGTTCCATATTTAGCTGTTAATATTCCTTTGCCTTCATTAGAAGAAGCATAAAAAACCCCATTTTGGACTTTACCGAGGTCTGAAGAAATCTCCCACTGAACCGATTGCTTATTAAAAATAAGCGGTTTATCATCTTTTGCAAACGCCCGAACAGTTAATTCTTGAGTAGAATTTGGTGCTAAATATATCTTTTGCGGCATTACTTCAAATTTTTCAACATCATCAATTACGGTTACTGGGATTTTCGTTGTTGCAGCTCCATATTCGACCACAATATGCCCTGATCCAGATCGTTCAGCTACAAATTGATGATTAGTAATTGTTCCAATATTACCTTCTACGGACAGCTTTACTTCTGATTGATTTATCGGTAAAACGTTATAATATTGATCCAAAATATAATCGATTTGTACTCCCACTGAAGCCCCTACAGCAATAAGTCCTTCTTGAGCTTGTCGTGCTTTTATGTTCATTGGTTTACCGTATGGAGCAAGACTTACGGCTTCTAAAATAGCGGACACTTTTCGTTCGGAGCCATCAGATGGTTTGTTGACTAATTGTGGATACGTGTTACCTGGGAGACGGGCCACCATCGTCGTAGATCCTCCACCATCTAGATTAATAGCTTGATAGACTCCTAGTTTTGTTAAATAATCGGCAAATTCGTGGAGCGTCATGCCATCACTATAGCCAGGCTGTCTCCCATCGACAGTGACAAAATAAACGTTTGTCCCCGTTTTGTCTATCGCAACGGCTGTTCGAGGACTTCTTTCTGTTGCTCGTGGACTATCAGCATCGATGGACAACTTCTTTTGCCCATTTTGCACAAGCAATGGCCCACTGGCTAAAATGAAATCAGCACCTTTCCATTGATGATGAATATCAATCGTAAGATTAACTTTATCACCAATTTGTAATTCTTTTATTTGGGATACGGCTTCCCCGTGAGCTGAAATGACATATCCATCCTTTGGAATCGTCGCACTTGTATGTTGACCATATGGACGTATACTTGAAACCACTCCTGAAATCGTTTCACCAAAAAATAGTTCATGATCAACTGACTTAGAAAGTCCAGTAACAACTACTTCTAGCCCGTGAGGATTTGTTCTTGTCTTATCATATTTATAACTATTTGTATATAAAATACTTTCATTTTCTCCACGAGCTTTATTAAAAGAAGTAAGTTGATAGTTTTTTCCGTGGTGAGCGATGGATACTGTAAATTGAATAGGTGCTACGATTCCCTTGCCATCTTTCATACCAAATCCAGCCGGTGTATGCATATAATCATTAGATTGGCTAGACACTGCACCTAAATTAATGATTTGATCATTTCGTGATAAAAGATAGGCTGGATACCCCGATTGCATATGAAAAAAGGAAGCATTGATTGCCCCAATGACATGATGTTTTTCATATGTATGTTTTTTTGCTAACACAGAGGTTTTTTCTAATGTATGAATAGGATCAGAAATTCCAAGTTTAATAGTTGTATAGGGAGAATGGGTGTTTATTTTTAGCACACTAATCGCTTGTTTTTTTCCCGACAAAGTTAGTTGTTCTTTATTTAATTGAACACCAGGGGAAAGTTGAGTTGCTGAGACAGCATTTACTCCAAACCACATGAAAAAGAAAATGAAAGCAACTGATAGCACCTTTTGTTTCACGATGATGTCCCCCTTATGAAGTGTGTATATTATTGTAATTTTTTCATGATTTTTACTATTGAACCCCAAAAAAAGTACCCGCTAAATTGCAGGTACTTTTTTTGGCATCAACCCAAAGCCCATCGCCCAGAATCGACTCTATATAATAACAAAACAGGAAATTACTATACTCTTATTTTATCATAATATGTTAAAGTTACAAGAAAAATATATGAAAAAATTAGTTTATTTACCATAATAATATTTTTATTCCAATTTAATGAATTTGTTTAATTATCCACTCATTTCTGTTTTCATCAACATACGATAGAGTCTCAAAAATCAACGGATTCGGAAGTTTTTCTAGATGTTCTTCAGGTACAAGATAGTTATCCAACTTTTCGTAATAGAATTCATACGTTAGGTTCCAAATCATAAGATATATTTGAAATCAAGCTTGATACAGAATGAGGAAAAAAGAAAAGCCCTGCAGAGATTTCTCTCCGCAAAGCCTTTCGATACTTCGGGCGGTGACAGCCACCATTCCGGTTCTCCGTCAAATGTTAGGGTGGTAAAGAAATCAGGCCACCCCTATCCTATATGTAGACCCATTCCTTTATACTAATGTTTCAATAAGATTCTTGCTCGAAATCTCTTGAAGTTTTTATATCCATAGCCGTTTCGCTTGATGACTTTTGTCGTATTATTGATTCCTTCCAAAAAGCCATTGGAATGACCATACACAAAGCTATTCAGGATTTCTACTTGCCAATTTCGAAACGTTTCTATCGCTTGTTTCATCTCTGGAATTCCTGATTCCTCTACTACTTGATAAAATGCTTCCAGCTCTTTTTTTACCTCTTTGATCTTTTCTTGACCGATCTCTTTCGCTCGGTTAAACCATACTTGATAACGTTCTTTTAGTTCATAGGCTTTGTTTAGCTCTTCCGACATATTCAAATAGCGTTCTAAATGCCACTGATGTCTTCAGTTAAAGTGTTTTGAGGTTTATAAAAAATGTACCTTTTTCTTTTGCACTTTTTGCGGTCATAGTCGTGAAACTGCTGCTGAATACGCCTGCGAACTCGATCGATCCCCCAATAAATATAACGACAAAAATGAAAACGATCCGCCACGATCACTGGGTTCCCTAGGGCCGAACGAACGGCTGCCTTAAAAGAAGGACTCATATCCCATAATCACCACTTGAACGTGGTGACCATGCCTTTGAAGGTAGTCTTTTATCGACTTTTTATTTCGGTTCGGTAGGATGTCTAGGAGTTGCTTTGTGATCCCATCGGCGATGATGAGTTGATACTTTCCTTCCCTTGTATCTCCTTTATATTCATCAATCGCAATCACTCGAGGTAGTGACTCTACTTGCTTGACTTCCGTTTGAGCGATTTGATCAAATCGCCTCATAATGGTCGTGGATGAGGTTCCGTAAACATCCCCTACTTCC
>NZ_JBCNBW010000080.1:0-3045 GCF_050478865.1 Aeribacillus pallidus
GTCAGCTCCACGTGTCACCACGCTTCCACCTCGGACCTATCAACCTGATCATCTTTCAGGGATCTTACTCACTTGACGTGATGGGAAATCTCATCTTGAGGGGGGCTTCATGCTTAGATGCTTTCAGCACTTATCCCTTCCGCACATAGCTACCCAGCGATGCCCCTGGCGGGACAACTGGTACACCAGCGGTGCGTCCATCCCGGTCCTCTCGTACTAAGGACAGCTCCTCTCAAATTTCCTGCGCCCACGACGGATAGGGACCGAACTGTCTCACGACGTTCTGAACCCAGCTCGCGTACCGCTTTAATGGGCGAACAGCCCAACCCTTGGGACCGACTACAGCCCCAGGATGCGATGAGCCGACATCGAGGTGCCAAACCTCCCCGTCGATGTGGACTCTTGGGGGAGATAAGCCTGTTATCCCCGGGGTAGCTTTTATCCGTTGAGCGATGGCCCTTCCATGCGGAACCACCGGATCACTAAGCCCGACTTTCGTCCCTGCTCGACTTGTAGGTCTCGCAGTCAAGCTCCCTTATGCCTTTACACTCTGCGAATGATTTCCAACCATTCTGAGGGAACCTTTGGGCGCCTCCGTTACCTTTTAGGAGGCGACCGCCCCAGTCAAACTGCCTACCTGACACTGTCTCCCGCCCCGATCAGGGGCGCGGGTTAGAATTTCAATACAGCCAGGGTAGTATCCCACCGACGCCTCCACCGAAGCTGGCGCTCCGGCTTCCACGGCTCCTACCTATCCTGTACAAGCTGTACCAAAATTCAATATCAGGCTGCAGTAAAGCTCCACGGGGTCTTTCCGTCCTGTCGCGGGTAACCTGCATCTTCACAGGTACTATGATTTCACCGAGTCTCTCGTTGAGACAGTGCCCAGATCGTTACGCCTTTCGTGCGGGTCGGAACTTACCCGACAAGGAATTTCGCTACCTTAGGACCGTTATAGTTACGGCCGCCGTTTACTGGGGCTTCGGTTCGGAGCTTCGCGAATGCTAACCCCTCTCCTTAACCTTCCAGCACCGGGCAGGCGTCAGCCCCTATACTTCGCCTTACGGCTTCGCAGAGACCTGTGTTTTTGCTAAACAGTCGCCTGGGCCTATTCACTGCGGCTCCTCGGAGCTATGCACCCCAAAGAGCACCCCTTCTCCCGAAGTTACGGGGTCATTTTGCCGAGTTCCTTAACGAGAGTTCTCTCGCTCACCTTAGGATTCTCTCCTCGCCTACCTGTGTCGGTTTGCGGTACGGGCACCTTTCACCTCGCTAGAGGCTTTTCTTGGCAGTGTGGAATCGGGAACTTCGGTACTTGATTTCCCTCGCCATCACAGCTCAGCCTTACGGTGACGGGATTTGCCTCGTCACCAGCCTAACTGCTTGGACGCGCACAACCAGTCGCGCGCTTACCCTATCCTCCTGCGTCCCCCCATCGCTCAAACGGTGAAGAGGTGGTACAGGAATATCAACCTGTTGTCCATCGCCTACGCCTTTCGGCCTCGGCTTAGGTCCCGACTAACCCTGAGCGGACGAGCCTTCCTCAGGAAACCTTAGGCATTCGGTGGAAGGGATTCTCACCCTTCTTTCGCTACTCACACCGGCATTCTCACTTCTAAGCGCTCCACCAGTCCTTTCGGTCTAGCTTCGACGCCCTTAGAACGCTCCCCTACCGCTGACACCAACGGTGTCAACCCACAGCTTCGGTGATACGTTTAGCCCCGGTACATTTTCGGCGCAGAGTCACTCGACCAGTGAGCTATTACGCACTCTTTAAATGGTGGCTGCTTCTAAGCCAACATCCTGGTTGTCTAAGCAACTCCACATCCTTTTCCACTTAACGTATACTTTGGGACCTTAGCTGGTGGTCTGGGCTGTTTCCCTCTTGACCACGGATCTTATCACTCGTAGTCTGACTCCCAAGGATAAGTCATTGGCATTCGGAGTTTGTCTGAATTCGGTAACCCGATGAGGGCCCCTAGTCCAAACAGTGCTCTACCTCCAAGACTCTTCCCTTGAGGCTAGCCCTAAAGCTATTTCGGGGAGAACCAGCTATCTCCAAGTTCGATTGGCATTTCACCCCTACCCACACCTCATCCCCGCACTTTTCAACGTGCGTGGGTTCGGGCCTCCAGTAAGTGTTACCTTACCTTCACCCTGGACATGGGTAGATCACCTGGTTTCGGGTCTACGACCTCATACTAAAAACGCCCTATTCAGACTCGCTTTCGCTACGGCTCCGCCTCTTCGGCTTAACCTCGCATGAGATCGTAACTCGCCGGTTCATTCTACAAAAGGCACGCCATCACCCATGAACGGGCTCTGACTACTTGTAGGCACACGGTTTCAGGTTCTCTTTCACTCCCCTCCCGGGGTGCTTTTCACCTTTCCCTCACGGTACTGGTTCACTATCGGTCACTAGGGAGTATTTAGCCTTGGGAGATGGTCCTCCCTGCTTCCGACGGGATTCCTCGTGTCCCGCCGTACTCAGGATCCACTCTGGAGGGAACGAAGTTTCGACTACAGGGTTGTTACCTTCTCTGACGGGCCTTTCCAGACCTCTTCGTCTACCTCGTTCCTTTGTAACTCCGTATAGAGTGTCCTACAACCCCAAGAGGCAAGCCTCTTGGTTTGGGCTGTTCCCGTTTCGCTCGCCGCTACTAAGGGAATCGCGTTTGCTTTCTTCTCCTCCGGGTACTAAGATGTTTCAGTTCCCCGGGTGTGCCCTCCATACCCTATGGATTCAGGTATGGATACTGCCCCATTACGGGCAGTGGGTTCCCCCATTCGGAAATCTCCGGATCAACGCTTACTTACAGCTCCCCGAAGCATATCGGTGTTAGTCCCGTCCTTCATCGGCTCCTAGTGCCAAGGCATCCACCGTGCGCCCTTTCTAACTTAACCATTCGGATTATCCTCAATCCTAATAGTGGCGATACTCGGTATCTTTGCCTTACTTCATCTTCTTTATCTAGTTTTCAAGGAACAATCATCATGTTTTGAAGGATTGAACCTTCAAAACTAAACAAAACAGAAGCGCAACGT
>NZ_JBCNBW010000081.1:0-9179 GCF_050478865.1 Aeribacillus pallidus
GTAGGTTAACCTACATTCCTTCCAAAGAGAGAGTATTGGAAATATTTGCACCACCACAATTGACAGAGAGCCCCTTTTCATCGTACGATTTCCATTTCACGAGGGAATGATAACAGAGAAGGAGGGAAAAAGATGAAGGATCAAAAAAATATAGAAGACGTGTGGAATGGGTACATGGCTCCCACCATGGAGGATATGATTTGGCTTGGAAAGCAAATGGAAAAATTGCGGACAGAACTGGAAAAGTATAATCGGTACGATGATTATATTGAAGATGAAAAATAAAAAGGGGGGAGCTAATCAGATCCCCTTTTTTCAACATTTATTGGTTATTCTTCATCTTTCATGTAAACGGCCGTGCCCGTAGCTACACACATCATCATGCCATCGCGAAGTGTTTCAAAATCAAGGTCCACCCCGATTACTGCATTTGCACCCAGCCGTTGGGCTTTTTCTTGCATTTCGCGTAGCGCAATTTCTCGGCCTTCAGCTAGCTTATTTTCATAAGAAGAGCTACGTCCTCCAATTACATCCGTTACCGAAGCTAAAAAGTCTCGCACGACGTTTGCACCCATAATCGCTTCTCCAGAAACGACCCCTAAGTACCGTTCCACTTTCTTTCCTTGAAGTGTATGAGTCGTTGATACGATCATATCCATCCCCCTTTCGTTTGATTACTAATATATACGAAAGGGTATCAAAAAAAGATTCATATACTTGTCCAAAAATTTAGGTTTTTGTCTATTTATTGTTCGAATTGGTCAATTATTTGAATTTCATGCATACGATAGAGTAATCAAACAAACTTTCTTGTATTCCATAGTTTTTTTGCCAACATATTGTATGTGACAGAGATGGAATTCGTGAAAAAATTTTTCATAGGAGGGGAAAAAAGGTGACTCATGCGGATAATCAGCAGTTTGTCGTATCGAAAGAAGATTGGTCCCTCCACCGTAAAGGACATGATGACCAACAACGTCATCAAGAAAAAGTTCAGGAAGCGATTCGTAACAATTTGCCTGATTTGATCACTGAAGAAAGCATCGTGATGTCAAACGGTAGAGACGTGATAAAAATTCCAATTCGCTCATTAGATGAATATAAAATTCGGTACAATTATGATAAGAATAAACACGTTGGTCAGGGGGACGGTGATAGTCAAGTCGGCGATGTCATTGCTAGAGATGGTTCGGGTAGTCAAAAGGGACCAGGGAAAGGCAACGGGGCCGGAGACTCGCCAGGGCAAGAATATTACGAAGCGGAAGTTTCGATTTTAGAATTAGAATCCGCCTTATTTAGCCAACTCGAATTGCCGAATTTAAAACAAAAAGAACCTGATTTAAATAAAGTTACATCTATCGAATTTAACGATATTCGAAAAACGGGTCTCATGGGGAACATTGATAAAAAACGGACGATGATGTCTGCCTTTAAACGAAATGCGATGCGAGGGAAACCAAGTTTTTATCCAATCTATCGAGAAGATTTAAAATTTAAAACGTGGAACGAAATAACGAAGCCAGATTCTAAAGCAGTTGTTTTAGCGATGATGGATACAAGTGGCTCGATGGGCGTATGGGAAAAATATATGGCACGTAGCTTTTTCTTTTGGATGATACGGTTTTTACGGACGAAATACGAAACGGTTGAAATTGAGTTTATTGCTCATCACACGGATGCGAAAGTCGTGACAGAAGAAGAGTTTTTCTCAAAAGGAGAAAGTGGAGGAACGATTTGTTCATCTGCTTACCGAATGGCGCTTGAATTAATTCATGAAAAATACGACCCTAATCGTTATAACATCTATCCGTTTCATTTTTCAGATGGCGATAATTTAACATCGGATAACGCCCGGTGTGTAAAGTTAGTGGATGAAATTATGAAACATTCCAACATGTTCGGTTACGGTGAAGTGAATCAATATAACCGACACTCGACATTGATGCAAGCGTATAAAAACGTGAAAAATGAAAAATTTAAGTATTACATTTTAAAACAAAAAGCGGACGTCTTTCACGCAATGAAAAGATTTTTCAAAAAAGATGAATCCAAACAACCCGTTTAAAAATGAAAGGGAATACCTTTCTTTTTTTTGGGCTATTTTTGTTTAATACGTTAATGTGTAATAGAAATGGGGTTTTTTGCACTAGGAATTTAGTCTTTGATTTCAGGAAATATTGCTCATAAATTACAGAACACTGTGAAATCTGGCTGTTTTTATTTTTTTAGCATTGAAAAAAAGTATATGTTATAGAAAAATAGTTAAGATCATGCGTTTTTCTAAAAAACGTAGAGAATAGGAAGTTAGGGGGAACCATATTGAAAAAACTACACGTATTATTGATGGCAAGCCTGTTCGCGATATTACTTGTGGCTTGCGGACAAGAAAAAGTAGCGAACAAAGAAGATGGAAGTACAGGGGGAAAACTGACAGCTGAAGACATACTAATGAAGTCAACAGAAGAGATGGCAGATGTAAAAAGTTATGCGATGAATATTGATGCGAATATTGACATGAATATAGATGGTGAACAAATGTCCATGCCGATGCAAATGGAAGGAAGATATACGGTCGATCCGTTCATGGGACATACGACAACAACAACTGCTTTGGAAGGAGAGGAATTTGCCGTCGATTCGTACTTTGATGGGGAAGCGGTCTACATGGATTTAGGAGGCATGTGGGCTAAAATGACGTTTGATACAGAAGAGCTTCCTGAAGATATAAAAGCACAACTTCAAGGATACGATCCATCTCAAGAAATTGAAGAATTAAAAGCTGTCTCTGATTATATTGATCTAAAAGAACAAGAAGGACAATATATCATCACGATTGATAGTTCCAATGATACGGTGAAAAAATTCATTCTAGAAAAAATGAATAGTTTAAACGGCGACATGATGATAACACACGATTCCGAACAAGCATTAGAAGCCATGAACATTCAAAGTTTATCTTATAAAGTGATGGTTGATAAAAATACATTTTTAGTTAGTCAATTAGAAATGTCGATGTCCTTAACGATCAATGATGGAGAGATGCCGGTCGATATGAAAATGGACATGACAACAAAATACAACCAATATAACGAAATTGAATCCATTGTTGTACCTCAAGAAGCCATTGAGCAAGCAATCGAGATGGACGGAAGTGCGATGTAACGATATAAAAGAGGTTGGCTACTGGCCGGCCTCTTTTTTGTAATTATTTAATGGAACTGAAGGGATGGATTAATTGGTAAAAAAATTTATTCAATGAATTGATCAAAGTCGCATAAAATATTTTAGAAAATTCTGTATTTATTATTGACTAAAATTTAATATATTATAAACTTAATTTATATTAAATATTTACTATTTTGAAAAAATATAGAAGGTGGGAGGCGATTTCATGCGGATGTTCCGTACATACGTAGGTAGAATGGTTGCATTCATTACACTACTAGGTACTTCATTTACCCTTTTCCTTCCAAGTAGTGCATCTGCTTACAATACTTACAACGATCATGTTTTAAATGGAGGGGTTGGAAACTACGGTAACAATAAAAGGTATTATTATATCACTTCATCGGCAAGTAGTTATGAAAGTTTAATTGACCAAGCGATGAATGAATGGATTTATACAACGGAGCGTGTCGGAATTACCACCCCAATTTCATATCGTAAAACAACTACCATGTCTCAAAGTGTTATGGATATTTACGCAGGAAGTTATTACCCGAGTTATATGGGAGTGTTAGGAGAAACTGAATTTTGGAAATATGATACGAAGTTAGACCCTTATCAAGAAAATTGGGGCTGGAACAAAATTAAATTAAATAATCCTAACTTTAATAATCTAAATAGTACAGATAGGAAAGGAACTATTGCTCATGAAATGGGGCATGCTTTTGGATTAGCTCACAACAACTCAAATCCATATGCTATCATGTGTCAACTAGGTTATGGTAGAAAAGTAAGCAATTCACAAGCTGATGATCTCCATGGCATTAATTATCTGTACTAATTTGGAAAGGAAGTGGAAATATGAAAAAAACGCTCTTCGGTGTGATTGCCTTTATCATTTTAGGAACAACTTTTTATATAAATGAAAGTCATTTTAACATCCAAAATGAATCCCTAACCGTTTCTGCCAAATCGGTAGCGGTAGAGGAAAATAGACTAGAGGAAGTAACAAGAAATGAAAGGATCGAAGAAGTCGTGACAGAAGTGGATTTTGAGAAGATATATAACAATGTCGAGGAACTTATGGAAGATGCAACAGTCATTATTGAAGGAAAGGTTTTAGAAACAAGCTCTGTTCATCATGAAGTTGGGGAAGATCGTGTCGTATTTACGAAAGTAAATGTAAAAGTTTCAAAAGTATATACTGGAGATGTAAAAGCAGGACAAGAGCTTACGTTTATTGAACCTGGTGGAATGATTACAAAAGAAGCAGCAGGTGTTGGGAAAAAATTTAAAGATTATCCAAAAGAAAAATTAAAAGAAAAGGTGAAGGTTGTTTTTAATGGTGTACCCAATATGGAAAAAAATGATAAGGTGTTATTGTTTGGTGTGAAATCTGATTTTCCGTTATTGGAAGAAGAACATTATGGTATTTTAGGAGCTCATCAAGGAAAATTTAACATCAAAAACGGCAAGGCTGCTAGATATGTTCCTGACAGTATGGATAACTATTTATCGTTAGAGATGGATGAACTTGATGTTGATGAAAAAATAAAGAAATTATTGAAAGAAAAAGATAAGTAACACTTTAATGAGTAATAATTCCACCGTAATGAGGTGGATTTTTTTTGTTAGGCTCTATCCTAAAATAACTGTGGATAACTTTTGCTGTTATTTTATTCATCGATGTGCCAATGGCAATTGGCATGAATGTCTGTTAAACGATACTATTGATATTTATATATTACGCTTGTAGCGGACGCTTTCCGCGGGGAAGCCGCAGGCCGCTTCCCTCGCTACGCTCAAGTAAGGGTCCTTGCGGCTTCTTGTTCCCGCTGGAGTCGCCGCCTTTAAAAATAAAACAGCCTTTTGTTATATAAAGTACATTATTTGGACCGATTGAATTTTCTATGAAAACACGAAAAAAATATTTGACTTCTCTACTTAATCGTATTAAAGTAATAAAAGTGTAAGTTGAATAGTGGTAGTGTAAGTCTTCTTATCAAGAGAGATGGAGGGACTGGCCCGAAGAAGTCTCGGCAGCGGACTCATTTATTGAGTGCTGTGCCAAATCCAGCAAGCGGATGCTTGAAAGATAAGAAGAGTGTTACTTATGTATAAACATAAGGCCTCTTCTTATTAAAAAGAAGGGGCTTTTTTCATACCTATATTGGCCGAACACTTACATTTGAGACATACAAGATAGGAGTGAACAAGTTGGAAAAGAAGCAAGGAAGTGTGTTGGCGTTATTCCCGTTAGTGGTGTTTTTATCATTGTTCATTGGTTCAGGAGTAATGACTGGAGATTTTTATCAATTGCCGGTGTTAGTAGCGGCTTTACTTGCTAGTGCTGTGGCGTTAGTGATGAACCGAAAAGAATCGTTTGGTGTCAAAGTTGAGCGTTTTGCCAAGGGAGCTGGACACCCGGATATTATGATTATGGTGTTGATTTTCTTATTAGCCGGGGCTTTTTCTGCGACGGCTAAAGGAATGGGGGCTGTGGAATCAACGGTTAATTTAGCATTATCAGTATTGCCTCAAAATATTATCATCGCTGGATTGTTTGTAATAGCGGCCTTTATTTCGTTATCGATGGGGACATCGATGGGAACGATTGCTGCCCTTGCACCGATTGGCGTCGGTATAGGGGAGCAAACCGGGATTTCGTTATCCGTTGCGATGGCAGCGGTTGTAGGTGGTGCCATGTTTGGTGATAACTTGTCCATTATTTCCGATACAACAATTGCTGCCGTTCGTTCGCAACAAACGAAAATGAAAGACAAGTTTAAAACAAACTTTTTTATTGTGTTACCAGCAGCTATTGTGACGATTTTACTTTTCATTTTTGTCACAAGCAGTCAAGAAGTACAAGTGACCATCGGTGAATTCCAATGGGTTAAAGTGTTACCATATGTAGGTGTGCTGATTGCTGCGATTGCAGGTGTGAACGTCATCGCGGTGTTAGCCGGTGGGATCGTTCTTGCTGGAGCAATTGGCTTGGTCGATGGTAGTTATACATTGTCAACTTTTGTAGGCAAAGTGGCTGAAGGATTAAACGGCATGGCGGAAATCGTTATTTTAACGATGTTGATTGGTGGTATCGTAGAAATCATTAAACATAACGGTGGCATTCAATTTTTACTCAACCTGGTGTCTAAAAATGTCCGTTCGCCAAAAGGAGCTCAATTTAGTATCGCTGGTTTGGTGAGTGCGACCAATTTCGCGACAGCCAACAACACGATTTCTATCATTGTAGCGGGTCCGCTAGCAAAACAAATTGCAGATCAATACGACATTGATGCCCGAAAATCGGCAAGTATTTTAGACATTTTTTCTTGTGCCATTCAAGGAATCATTCCATACGGCGCACAGTTGTTAGTTGCTGCGCAAATGGCGTCGTTATCACCGCTTGAAATTATTCCGTTTTCGTTCTATCCGATGTTAATCGCTCTTTGCGGTGCTTTAGCGATTGTATTTAATTTTCCTTCTGTAAAGGCGAAACCCGTACAATCCACGAAAGAGGTATATTTAAATAACTAATGTGTAGCAAGGACTAATCTTCCTTTAAGTAGGGAGGTTAGTCTTTTTTTAACCTGTCTGAATGGGGAACGAACGTACTTCTAAACAAATCAATTGTCTAATAAACAGGAATTTTATATAATCTTATTAAACTTCCAAAAGTTAGGAGGTTAATAAATGATTCGCCGTATGACACAAAGAGATATCCCGGCTGTACAGCATGTAGCTAGAGAAAGTTGGCATGCTACTTATGCAGGGATCATTCCAAAACACGTGCAGGATGATTTTTTACATAACGCGTATTCTGATGAGCAAATGGTGCGAAGATTACAACATTCCCATCTTTGGGTGGCGGAAAAAGATGGGGAGGTTGTCGGTTATGCGAACTTTTCTCCTGTCACCGATGGAAAAGTCGAGCTCGGGGCGATTTATTTGTTACCAGCATACCAAGGACAAGGAATCGGAACGGCTTTATTAAATCGAGGATTACAAGAACTACTTGATGTAAAAGAGGTATGGGTGAACGTTGAAAAGCAAAATCGAATTGGCCGAACATTTTATGAAGCAAAAGGATTTCAATTGGTCAAAGAATTTACCGAAGATTTTGCCGGGCATCAATTGCAAACGATTCGAATGGTGCTTAAGGTAAATGAAAAAAAGAGCTGACCAATACAGCAGCTCTTTTTAATAGTACTTAAATTCACTTTTTACTTTTGCCGTAATGTCGAGCGTACCTGGTGAAATGGGCGTGATTTCTTCATAGGTATCGTAAGTGGCTGCTTTGACGAGTGTTAGGGGACGATCTTCTGTCAGCTCAGTGATGGAAATGGGTGTCTCATCTAACGTGACTCGAATGGCGGAAACAATCGCTCGAGCTTTTTTGAATGACTGATGAACTGCTTGTATGAGCGCTTGTTGATAGTACTGTTCCGGTTGGGAAACGAGAAATTGAATATTGCCGATTTGATTTGCACCATGCTGGACGGCGGTATCAAGGATCGTCCCTACCATCGTTAAATCGTCGACGGTGACTTCGACGAGGTTGACGACTTCATATCCGCGGAAAATCCGTTTCCCATCCACATAATCGTATTGTGGAGTGATACGGTACTGAGACGTTTGGATGTCGTCACGAGGGACTCCAAGATTGACGATCGATGTGATGACTTGATTCATACGGACGGCATTTTCCTGTTGGGCGGATTGAACATTTTCGTTGGTTGTACTTACACCTAAAGTGAGTTTCGCTTGATCAGGTTGAGCGGTCACTGTTCCTTCGCCATAAACAAGGAGCGTTCGTTTTTTTCGTTCCATCTCTTTTTTAACAGGAAGTCGATAATACATAACCGTTCTCCTTTCGTGAAAAGTGCCATTAATTCATTGTATGTAGAGACGGTTCTGTATTTTCGTAAAGAAAAAAGAAGAGGAATACCTCCTCTTCTAACGAATGTTAACGGATTGGATCGTTTGGCGTAACGTGTTTGCGGAATGATGAAGCTGTTTCTGTTCCTCTGGATTAAGCGGTAATTCAATAATTTGTCGAATTCCTTGGCGGTTAATGATAGCTGGAACACCTAGATAAACATCTTCTTCTCCATAGGAACCATCAAGTAAGGCAGAAACGGTTAAAATGCTATTTTCATTTTGGAAAATCGCTTTTGTAATCCGAACAAGTCCCATTGCAATCCCGTAATATGTAGCCCCTTTTAAATGAATAATGTCATACGCCGCATTGCGAACATTGAAAAAGATTTGTTGTAAATCCTTCATTTTCGAGTTGTCATTCATGTACTCTTTTAATGTTTGGCCACCAATCGTTGCATGGCTCCAAACTGGAAACTCCGTATCACCGTGTTCACCCATAATATAGGCATGCACGTTCCGAGGGTCCACTTGAAAGTATGAACCAAGCAAGTAACGGAAGCGAGCAGTATCTAAAATCGTTCCGGAACCAATTACTTTTTCTTTCGGTAAGCCTGAGAATTTCCAAGAAGCATAGGACAACACGTCAACCGGATTGGTGGCAATGAGTAAAATCCCATTAAATCCACTGGACATCACTTGCTCAATAATCGTTTGGAAAATCGCTACGTTTTTTTCGACTAAATCAAGCCGTGTCTCACCAGGTTTTTGGTTCGCTCCTGCCGTAATGACGACTAAATCCGCATCCCGGCACTCATCATATGAACCTGAGCGAATCAGCATAGGCGAAGGAGCAAACGGCATCCCATGATTTAAGTCGCGGGCATCTCCTTCGGCTTTTTTCTCGTTGACATCAATTAACACTAATTCGTGAGCAATTCCTTCATTTAACAAGGCAAAGGCGTAGCTGGAACCGACAAAACCTGTTCCAATAACGACTACTTTATTGGTAAAATTGTGAACCATCCCGATCACCTGCACAAATTTATTTGTGAAATATTGGCTCTCTGTCAATTGTGGTGGTGCAAATATTTCCAATACTCTCTCTTTGGAAGGAATGTAGGTTAACCTAC
>NZ_JBCNBW010000082.1:0-18014 GCF_050478865.1 Aeribacillus pallidus
GCCAAAGAGGTCAAGGATGCCATACACAAATACATTCGTTTTTATAACCACCAACGTTTCCAAAAGAAATTAAATAACCTGAGTCCTTATGAGTATAGGACTCAGGCTGCTTAAGTGTGCTTTTTTATTCCTGTCTACTTGACAGGGGTCACTTCAGTCAGCAGGGGGCTTTCTAAATCATTACCTTTACATTCCGACTATGCCACTTCCACGCACTGGCGATAATGTCTTCAAGGGAATATTCTGCTTTCCAGCCGAGTTCTTCATAAATTTTTTGTGAGGAAGCAACCAGACGAGCCGGATCTCCTGGGCGACGGTCGGTATATTCAATCACCGCTTTTCGGCCAGTGACTTTTTCGCATGTTTCGATCACTTCTTTGACGGAGTAGCCTAAGCCGTTGCCAAGGTTGTAAACCGCGGTTTTCTTTTTGTCAGTCAATAATGCTTCCAGCGCTAACATATGTGCTTTGGCTAAGTCAGTCACATGGATATAGTCACGGATGCAGGTACCGTCAGGAGTGTCATAGTCCGTACCGAAGACAGAGATTTTTTCGCGCTGACCTAACAAGTGCTGTAAGACAATCGGAATTAAATGAGTTTCTGGGTTATGGTCTTCGCCAATCTCCGCTGACTCATGCGCCCCAGCCGCATTAAAGTAGCGAAGGACGACATAGTTAAGACCATACGCAGAAGCAAAGTCCGCTAATATTTGCTCAATCATTAATTTGGATCGGCCGTATGGATTGATTGGATTCGTTGGGCAATCCTCGGTAATTAACTCGACATTTGGAATCCCGTATGTCGCTGCAGTAGAGGAGAAAATAAAGTTTTTTACGTTATACTTTAACATCGTTTCAAGCAAGGTTAACGTGGCAGCGACATTATTTTGATAATACTTCATTGGATTTGTTACCGATTCTCCGACTAGGCTGTTAGCCGCAAAATGCATAACCGCTTCAATTGGGTATTTTTTAAAGACGGCTTCCAAATCATCGCAATTCCCTAAATCACCTTCTACAAAAATTGCTCGATCATCGACTAAATGGCGATGGCCAGTAGAAAGATTGTCTAATACTATGACTTCTTTGCTCTCAACTAACTCTTTGACGAGGTGGCTTCCGATGTAGCCAGCTCCGCCAACAACTAGAATCATATTATTCTCTCCCTAAAATCTAAAATATAATTTTATAGTTATTTATATAAATTGGACATTCTTTACAATAAACCAGGAATTTATTAAATCCTCTTTGTTATATGTAAACTCTTTTCCTTCTGGTGTCATTACAGTCCCACCTGCTTGTTCTACAATAGCTTGCCCTGCTGCGGTATCCCACTCCATAGTTGGCGCAAATCTTGGGTAAACATCTGCTTTACCTTCTGCTACTAAACAAAGCTTTAAAGAACTACCTGCTGAAGTAATATCTATATCACCATGTAGTTCTTTGATTTGGTTAATATATTCTTCCGTCTCTGGCGATAAGTGTGAACGGCTAGCAACTACATATACCTTATCTTTTTCGATATCGAGTGGCAGTTTAACGGATTTGTTGATTAATTCGTCATTATTAGTTAGTGAGAAAGTGCTTACCTGTTCAAGTTTAAAAGAACCGACACCTTTCTTGGCAAAATAAGCAATATCTAAAACTGGTGCGTAAATAACTCCAATGACAGGGAGACCTTCTTCAATTAACGCAATATTTACTGTGAATTCTCCGTTTTTCTTAATAAATTCTTTCGTTCCATCTAATGGATCTACAAGCCACAAATAATTCCACTCTTTACGAGTTTCGTAAGGAATCGATTTTCCTCCTTCTTCACTTAATATCGGAATTTCTGGATAGAACGTTGCTAAGCCTTTAGAAATGGTTTCATGTGATTTTTTGTCTGCTATAGTTAATGGGGACTGATCTTCTTTCCATTCGACCTCAAAATCTTTTTCATAAATGGTTAATATTTCTTTCCCTGCTTGTACAGCTATTTGCAACAATTGATGTAATTGAATGTTTTCTACCATAATAATTACCTCTCTTAAATAAAATAAGAGTTCACTCATCAGAGTGAACTCTATTGATTACTTGATATATCCATTCTCTTTTAAATATGACAAGACTTGTTGAACAGATTCTTCTAATGTTTGCTTATCTGTTTCAACAATTAATTCTGGATTTTCCGGTTCTTCGTAAGGATCGTCGATTCCAGTGAATCCTTTGATCTCACCAGCACGAGCTTTTTTGTACAAGTCTTTTGGATCACGTTTTTCACATTCTTCTAAACTACACTTTACATAAATTTCAACAAACTCATTTTCTCCAAGAAGCTGACGAACCATGTCACGGTCTTCACGATACGGAGAAATAAAGGCCGTTAACGTTACAATTCCCGCATCGACCATTAATTTGGATACTTCCCCAATACGGCGAATGTTTTCTTTCCGATCTTCGGCACTAAAGCCAAGATTTTTATTTAGGCCATGACGAATGTTATCTCCGTCTAAAATATATGTACGAATTCCCATTTGATGTAGTTCTTTCTCGACTTCAACAGATAACGTCGACTTTCCTGCACCGGATAACCCTGTAAACCAAAGAACGACACTTTTATGTCCATTTAATTTTTGACGGTCTTCTTTTTTGACTTTTGAATTATGCCAGACAATGTTTGTTGCTTTTGTCATCATTTAAGCTCCTTTCTAATTTATCCATACACCATATACGATCGAAACGGTGATACACATCACAATGATACTTAACGGTGCTCCTACTTTTACATAATCGGTAAAACGATAACCACCAGGTCCGTATACAATTAAGTTTGTTTGGTATCCGATCGGTGTTATAAAGCTCCCTGATGCCGCAATTGCAATAAGAACAGCAATTCCTATTGGATCCATCCCAATTTGGTTGGCTACTTCCATCCCAATAGGAAACATCATCACAGCCGCAGCACTATTCGTGATTAGTTCGGTAAAAATATTTGTTAATAAATAGATAAAAAATAACAGAGCAACAATTCCAAGAGGTGTTGCAAGTTGAATAATGGAATGTGCGATCCACTCAGCTGCACCTGTTTTTACAAGAGCTGTTCCAATTCCAAAAGAGCTCGCAATGAGTAGTAATACATTAAACTGAATTGACTGCTTAGCTTCTTCTGGTGTAATTACTCTCGTAAGTAATAAGATCACCACCGCCAAGCTCATTGCTTTAAACATCGATAACCAACCAAAGGTTACGAATAAAATCATAAGTAATAATGTGCCGATGGCAATCCATCCTTTTTTTGTATCTTCTTGTAAAGCAGCTGGCGCATCAATAGGTGTTACCACATAAAAGTCGTTTGATTGCTTATATTTGTTTACAAAATCCGCTCCACATAATAGGAGCAACGTGTCCCCTGGTTTTAATACAATATCCCCGATTTTACTATGAATCCGTTCATGGTTTCGATGGACTGCTATAACGCCGGCATCATATTTGCTCCGGAATTTCGATTGTTTAATGGACTTATATAATAACGATGATTGGTGGGACACAACTACCTCTACTAATTGAGAGTTTCCGTTTTTTAAAGAGTCGAGCGATAAATCGGTACCAGTTTGTAAGGATAGTCCTTTTATCTTCTGTAATTCGGCAATAGTAGAAATTAAGCCGGTAAAAATTAAACGATCTCCGACTTTAATTTTTGTTGACGATTTCACAGGCGAAATTTTTTCGTTTGGACGTATAATTTCAATGAGATAGAGACCTTTCAATTGGCGTAATCCTGCTTGTTCAACGGATTGATTGACAAACGGAAATTCTTTGGTTACGACCATTTCTGCTAAATATTCTCGCGTATGTTCTTGAACGGTCTCTTGGACTCCTTTACGATTTGGTAATAAGCGGTAACCAATAGTCATTAAATATAGAAGACCAATGATAGTAATTGGTAAGCCAACAACGGCTAATTGAAATAAAGAAAATCCCTCCATCCCACTTTCTAATAGGAGGCCGTGTACGACTAAATTAGTGGATGTACCCATGAGCGTGATCGTACCGCCTAAAATCGTGACATAGGAGAGAGGGATTAACAATTTGGATGGAGAGATTTTTTTCTCTTCGCACCACTTTCGCAAAATAGGTGTTAACGCCACGACTATTGGCGTATTATTCAAAAAAGCAGAGAAACCTGAAACAGGTACAAACACACGAACCATCGTCCCAGGAATACTTCGACTATTTTTAAGGATAGTCGCAAGTGCTCGATCAATAATGCCACTTTTTTGTATCGCCCCAGCAATGATAAATAATAGCGCGATCGTTAACATCCCTTGATTCGAAAAGCCTTTTAATGCTTCTTCCGGCGTTAATATACCCGTCAATAAAAAAACAGTTAACACAACAAACACAATCATATCAGGGCGGGCTACTTCCAACATAAGCCCGCCGAACATTAAAGCAACCATAAATAAGACAAACCCAATTTCTAAGGTCACATGAGTTCCCGTCCTTTAATTATTTTCTCTCATTCCTCGAATAAGCACTTCCGCTACTTCAGGACGAGAAAACTCTGCTGGTGGTTTAATGCCGTTACGTAACATTTCACGTACTTTCGTACCACTTAAATGTACATGATGTTCTTTATCATGTGGGCATGTTTTTGTCGTTCCCATATTGCCGCACTTTGTACAATAGAAGCTGTGCTCAAATTTTAAAATTTCAATACCAATCTCTTCTTTGGTAAAGTTATCGAAGATTTTTTGTGCATCATACGTTCCATAATAATCACCAACACCTGCATGGTCGCGGCCTACAATAAAGTGTGTGCAGCCATAGTTTTTACGAACTAACGCATGAAGAATCGCTTCACGTGGACCAGCATAGCGCATCGCTGCAGGGTAAATTACAAGACGCACGCGATCTTTCGGATAATAATTGTCAAGTAACACTTGATAGCTTTCCATACGAATGTGTGCTGGAATATCATCAGACTTTGTTTCACCAACAAGTGGATTTAGAAGTAAGCCGTCAACAATTTCTAATGCACTTTTTTGAATATACTCATGCGCGCGATGCACTGGGTTACGTGTTTGGAACCCAACAACTGTTTTCCACCCAAGCTCGGCAAACATCGCACGAGTTTCACTAGGATCTTTGTAGAATTCTTTAAACTGGTCATGAGCTGGGCGATTTAATAACGTAATTGGTCCTGCTAAATATACTTCGCCTTTTTCATACACTTTCTTCACACCTGGATGTGCTTCATCTGTTGTGCCATATACCATTTTTGCTTCTAATTCTTT
Source organism: Aeribacillus pallidus (assembly GCF_050478865.1). NCBI lineage: Bacteria > Bacillati > Bacillota > Bacilli > Caryophanales > Bacillaceae > Aeribacillus > Aeribacillus pallidus. The sequence continues at coordinate 5,279 of NZ_JBCNBW010000082.1, forward strand.
ATCGTATGTATACTTTTCTTCTAACTGAAGAGTTCCGTAAATAATGCCATCTTCACCTTTAAGAGCAATTTCTTCTCCAATCTCGAATTGATCAGCCTCTTCTTTTGTTACTGGTAACGTGATTGGAATACTCCAAACTAACCCATTCGCAAGGCGCATTTCGTTAACAACACGAAGATAATCTTCTTGCCCCATGAATCCAGTAAGAGGGCTGAAGCCACCGATACCGATAAGTTCAAGGTCGGAAATGCTCCAAGCAGAAATGGTTAGAGATTTCATTTTATCTGCTTTAGCCAAAAGTTTTTCTCTTTCTTTTCCTTTCACTTCGCGATTAATAAGTACTCCACCGTGTGGGGCCATTGAATATGTTTTCTCAATTGTCATTGTAGTCAATGTGATTTCCTCCTTAATAAAAACTATTCACAATCATTTCTTCTAAATGTAAGACTTTTTCATTAATTAACCTCAATAATATTAAAAATCAGCTACATTATTGAATATGAATTCAAATGCACTACCTTACTTTATAATTAAACTTCCCCATTATCTTTGAAACACTATTTCGTTTAATAATGTTTTCAACTTCTATTAACTTAAACTTAGTAATAAAAATAAAGTCAATAATATATAAAACTAAAATGTTTAATGCACATAAAGCAATAGTTGAAATCATATTTAAATTTTCCATTTCTATCTGATACATTAACCAAGCAACCAATATGTGCGAGAAAGCTAAAGGAAAATGAAAAAGCTTTATTTTTATAGAAAGTTTTAAATCAATCTTTATTACAATAATTCTTATAAAAGCTTTCACAATATAGCCTAAAGATATACTGATTGCTATACCATATGAATAATCTTTCAAAATATATGCACCAACAATAGTAACTATTGTGAACAAAATGTTAGCAATAATTTCACTAACCACTTTATTTGCTATTAACATATAACGTTGGTGAATTAAAGTTAAAGATTCGATGAAAGCGCCTATTAGATATATAATAAAAATAGATTCAAAAGAATTGTAAGATTCCCCTAACACTGTTTTGATTAAAGAAGCATTTGTAACTAAGAATAAAAAAAGTGGAGAGATTAATAATATATTAATAAGAGATACTGTATCTAGAATTCTAGCAGATTTAATTCTATTATTAACACACTCAGTTATATCAGGAGTAAGCATAACCGATATGGGTTGGATAAAACCAACCAGAACAAACCGAAATAAAATTGCAACAGATAAAGCACCAAGATATTTTGCGTCTATTATGTGTGCAGAAACTACTTTTATAACTTGAAGTGATCCTAATTCAGCTAATAAAGCAAAGTACAATAGCAAATTATTTTTTATAACTAACTGGAGATTAACATTAAACTGCTTTGGTTTCACAAATAATATTATCGTACTATATAGATAACTAATAAGTAATGAATATATAAATGACTCTATACCCGGAATTTCAAGCCACATAAAAATAATAAAAAGAATTAAATGGATAGCAGTTCTAACAACCTCAAAATGTAATTTTGACTTGTGCTGATTTTTAATATTAATATAATATCCATTTAATAGAAAAGAAATTAACCAGAAGTAAGATGTAACAATTATAAGAAATACTAGTATTAAATTAATATTTAATGCAAATAAAATAATAAAAATAATTGGTACAGAAATAAAATATAAAATATTAATAGTAAAAAAGAAAATATGGTAGTTTTTACTATTAATTTTAAACGCAATACCAAAATTAAATATCCAAACAATAAGGTTTATAATCCCCAAATAATAATTAATATTTCCATAAACTTCTGCACCAGCTAACCGAGCAATCAAAATTTGACTAATAAAACCAAAGGCTAACGAAAAAACATGAATTATTAGAACCTTTATACTTCGGTTATATATACTGCTCATTAAGCATTCCACTTTCTCTTAAAAGCTTCAATTTCATCTTCAGTATAAAAGAACTTAGTATATTTCGAATTATACATTTCCTCAATATAGGATTTTGGCAGTGTAGTATTAGCTTTAAATTTTTTGTATAACTGTGAATACCAATTGTCACTGCCTTTATTCTTTCTCTCAACTTTAAATTCTGGATAACCTAAGAACTGTCCTATTTCTTTAGAAAGATAGTTTAAATTTTCCATTCTTATGACCATGACAGAAACATTATCCTTCTCGATTACTAAAAATCCTTTATCTTTAGGAAACTCGTAATCATATACATTTATACCAAAAAATTTATATAATTCATCATCAAACCATCTTAATGGTCTGTCATGTGGATGTTTTTCAAGAAATACATGCTTTAACTTTTCAACATCATCAGTAATTTTTGTATAAGGAATAAACATATCTAGAGCATAAAAGTAGTTTGATAAATTTCTTGCCACTGGATCTCTTGTTAAAGTTACAATCTTAACTTTTTTATTTTTTATGAGTTTTAACAGTAATTTCGCCTTAAATATTTGATATACCCTTCTTAATCCTCTTACATGGACTTCTTTATCAACATCGAACGCATGTAAATGAAATAGTGGTTTTTTTGTAATTTTTTTTAAGGGATGATATATAGATGAAGAACCAACTTTCGCCATTTGAAAGATTAAAATTACCTCATTATCTTTAATTAATCTGAACATATTTATGAATTCATCGAATTTTTTTGATATTATTTTTAATTTAGATTTTAAATATTGGTTAAACATCTAATTCTTTCCTTTCCATTACTGTCATTACACTTAAAATAAGCCAAAAAAACACCTGTAAAATATTTCTTGTAAAATATAAATCACTGTAAACGAATGCAGCTCCAAAAACGTATATTATATAACAATACAACTTTTTATAAAATAAGTCATTTTTATTTTTTAATACATATATAGTTGCTTTTATTATTCTATAACCAAAGAATATAAAAGTGAAAACAAACCCCAATATCCCCATAGATAAAAGAATATCTAGATATACATTGTGTAATGAGGCTTTAGCTATTGCATTATTCTCCTTTAAATATAAATAATCTGGAATTAGTGGTGTAACTTTATCTGGTATATTTTGCGAACCGATACCTACTAATAGATTTTCTTTAATTACCTTAATAGCACCTGACCAAATATATTCTCTTCCTGTTAAAAGCAAGCTGTTTTGTCCAGTCTTATTCTCATATTTATTAGTAATAATATTGTTTTCCAATATAAAGTCTTGAACAACAGGAATTAACAGAGTCGTAGTTATAAATATCACTACAAAAGTGGTTAGTAGTTTATTTCTTAAAAAAGCATAAGCAATAAAATAAAAAGATAATGCAACCAAATACGTTCTACTTTTAGTTAGATACAAAATAATAATTCCTATTAAAATAAATAATAAATCAATCTTTGAGCCTTTTCTTTTTGTTATAAAAATAATAATTGTTAATACGCTGATTGTTAAACCTAAATCGTTAGGATGTAAAAAATATGATGCCATAAATTTTGGTAACTTTATTGGATATAATTGGAATATCCTGTTAAGTATCTCAAATGCAATGATACTTAAAATTATCACTTTACTTGCGGTTAGCAAACCATTTTGAATTTTTATTGTGAAAAGAATGTTATCTCTAGTTTTATTATAGTAATACAATATAAAACCCATAATTGTTGGTAAGATAAATATTATGTTTAATATCTTATTATCATAAAAAAGTATTATATTAATAAAATAAGTAATTATTGATAAAAGAAAAAATAACTCTATTCTTTCAAATTTTGTATTATATAAAGATTTTTTCAAACCATATTTTAACAGAAAATACACAGGTATTCCTAATATAAAAAATATCTCTACAACATAAAATATTAAACTCTTTGAAATTATAGATCTTGATAAAACGCCATATAATAGTAATAAATACGTTAACACTATACTGTTTTCTTCCCTCCAGTAATTTTCCTTGACATAAATTCACTGATTTTTTTGAACCAATTAATCTTATCTAAATTAACTACTGTTAAATATTTACCTTTTATTCCTTTATATTGAACCCATACATTAAATAACCTTTCTGATATAAAACCAAAAATACGCTTCTGATAATTATTATAATTAATAATATCTACTCTCTTTTCAAGTTCAAATAGTAAATCAAATAGCCATTGACAATATTCATCAAATAGTTCTTTTTTCATAATAAACATATTATAAAGATGTAATTTTGTACCGCTCATCACTTTTTCAAAGCTATCTAGATATTCAGGATATTTCTCTTCAATTATTTTTTTAGTTTCCTCTAAATCCTTGATGTGATGAGCATTCTTATAGTGTGACCAAACAGTTTCTATATAGTAATTTCTTTTTGTTGGCAAAATAACATCGTATTCTTTCAATAATTTCCTTATTTCTGATTCCGTTAATATTAGTTCAAACTTATTATGCCTATGCAAAAAGCGTTGAATCAACCTTTTATTCGTAAAATACCTTCTGTAGTGACATAAACCTATATATTCACAGTTTAAATTTTTCCAAGCCCAATATAACCCAGTAAGTTCACAATAGTTCGGGTTCTTAATGGATATATTATCTCCTGTATTATCTCCCTGATACCCTAAATCTTCTTTACCCTGTCTACCAACATGTATAGGTAAATATATATCATCTTTCGGCATCTGATATTTTTTATGAGTAGCTACAAGAATGGCTAAATCTTTCATTGTCCAAGTTCCTCTTCCACTTTTTTTAGTGCTGATGCAATAACTTGATGCATATCATAATACTTATAGGTAGCTAATCGTCCGCCAAAAATAACATTCTTTTCTTGATCAGCAAGTTCTTTATATTTTTTATATAATTCATTATTTCTTTCATTATTTATTGGATAATAAGGTTCATCTCCCTTTTTCCACTCTTTCGGATACTCTTTCGTAATCACTGTTTTCTCTTGTGTTCCAAATTCAAAATGTTTATGTTCAATTATTCTCGTATATGGTGTTTCTCTATCAGTATAATTTACAACCGCATTTCCTTGATAGTTATCTACATCTAAAATCTCATTTTCAAATATGAGACTGCGATACTCTAAAACACCAAATCTGTAATTATAAAATTCATCTATCATTCCAGTGAATACAATCTTTTTAGCCTCTTTTTCTAATTCCTCTCTGTTTTGGAAAAAGTCTGTATTTAGTCTAATATCACACTTCTCAAGCATTTTTTCAATAATAGCTGTATAACCACCGATTGGTATACCTTGATATTTGTCATTAAAATAATTGTTATCATAAGTAAACCTAACGGGTAATCTTTTAATAATAAACTTTGGTAATTCAGTGGCCGGTCTACCCCATTGCTTTTCAGTATAGCCTTTTATTAATTTTTCGTATAAATCTATACCTACAAGTGAAATAGCTTGTTCCTCTAAATTTTTAGGTTCAGTAATTCCTGCAGCTCGTTTTTGTTCTTCTATTTTCTGCTTGGCTTCTTGTGGTGTAATTACTCCCCATAATTTATTAAATGTATTCATATTAAAAGGTAGATTATAAATTTCTCCTTTGTAATTAGCTATTGGAGCGTTAGTAAATCTATTAAATTCTGCAAACTGATTTACATAATCCCAAATTTTTTTATCGTTTGTATGAAAAATATGTGCACCATATTTATGAACATTTATCTCCTCAACATTTTCAGTATACACATTTCCGCCTATATGACTTCTTTTATCGATCACCAAACACTTCTTGCCTCTTTTTGTTGCTTCATAAGCAAAAACAGCACCAAATAAACCTGCACCTACTATAAGATAGTCATACATATCTTGTACCTCCGAATTTTACTATTAATCAATATAATCTCAATATGCACCTTTTTTAAGTAAAACAATTAAAATGGTCTTTAAAATTATTTTAACATCAAGAAGTAGAGATTGATTATACACATAATAAAGCTCTAAATCCACTCTTTCCGGATAATCTACGTTACTTCTCCCACTTATAGCCCAATATCCTGTTAATCCAGGTTTTACAGAAAGAAATTCGTTTATTCTATTACCATACTCTCTCAATTCCTCAACAACAACTGGTCTCGGCCCTACTAAACTCATTTCTCCTTTTAATACGTTAATTAATTGAGGAATTTCATCTAGACTTGTAACTCGTAAAATACGGCCTAAGTTTGTAATGCGTGGATCTTCATGTGGTTCGAGCTTATAATTATTCTTTAAATATTTTTGATAAAGTTCTTTATCTGCTTTAAGTTTTTCCTCAGCATTTACAATCATCGAACGGAATTTATGAATATGAAATTTTTTTCCGTTTTTCCCCACACGTACTTGCTTAAAAAAAATAGGTCCCTTTGAGTCACCAAATAAGTAAAAGATACTTATAATTAAAAATAACGGACTGGCTAAAATAAGACCAACTATTGCTCCTATAATATCGATTGATCTTTTGGTAAATGCATATATTTTTGAGGAATCTTCTAAACTCCGAAAAGAGGCTTGCTCTAGTCCTTGACTAGAAACGATTGCCTCCCGCAGAATATCGGATTTTTCCAATATATTCCATCTCCTTTACTACTTTTCTACCTTTGCTTCATTTAATAACCGTTCCATGAATTGAATTAAATCTGTTCTTAATTCTTCATTCTGCATTGCAAACTCAATCGTAGTCTGAATAAACCCTAACTTCTCGCCTACATCGTATCGTTTTCCTTCGAAATCGTAGGCAAAGACGCGTTGAATTTCGTTTAGCTTTTGAATCGCATCTGTCAATTGAATTTCCCCGCCAGCTCCTTTTTCTTGTTTTTCGAGGAACATAAAGATTTCTGGTGTAAGTATGTATCGTCCCATAATTGCTAAGTTAGATGGTGCGGTACCTGGTGCTGGTTTTTCAACGAATTGACGCACTTGGTAGCGTCGACCTTGCTGTTCGATCGGATCTATGACACCATAGCGGTGGGTTTGAGTATCAGGAACTGCTTGTACACCAATGACAGATGATAATGTTTTTTCATATTCATCCATAAGTTGACGCAAGCACGGTGTGTCTGCTTGCACGATGTCATCACCAAGTAAAACAGCAAACGGCTCGTCTCCGATGAATTTACGCGCACACCAAACAGCATGTCCGAGTCCTTTCGGTTCTTTTTGGCGGATGTAGTGAATATCTACAGAAGATGGTTTTTTCACTTTTTCAAGTAAGTCGTATTTTCCTTTTTCGATTAAGTTTTGCTCGAGTTCGAACGCATGGTCGAAGTGGTCTTCGATGGCGCGTTTTCCTTTACCGGTAACGATAATAATATCTTCAATACCGGATTCGATTGCTTCCTCTACTATGTATTGGATGGTGGGCTTGTCCACAATCGGCAGCATTTCTTTCGGCATGGCTTTGGTGGCTGGCAGAAATCGTGTCCCGAGTCCGGCGGCTGGAATAATGGCTTTTCTTACTTTTTTCAATTTTGGTCCCCCTCTACAATTAATTCCAATAGATAACTAATGAAAACCCACATTCTTGCATTTTTTCATTAATTATCTATTTCTTTCATTCGTTTGAATTGGTACTAACAATTACGCAGGTTTTTTGGCTAATAGAAATGATATAATAGAGTGGGCATCTAACCCGCCCTCACGCCACACCATCGACGACGAGCGTCTAAGGCGGCCGGACCGTTATCGTCCCCGCCCACAGCATGGCCGAGTGCCTCCATTGATAACGGTGAGGAGACATTACCGAATTGTTCTCATACTTTTTTCCTAAATCCTTTTGAAAAAGAATAGAATGACCGTTGTTTTTTACTACAATGACCATTCTACTATTTTATGAACCTACTGTTTCCGATGGCTTTTTTACAAACGAAATGTACTTATGTATTCCTTTTAAAAGAGTCCAAGGAATTTTTTCCGTTTAATGCGTTCGGGAATTTCTTTATGAAGGTGATTTCCGTCAATTAGTTGTTGGGCATTTTCACGGAACATGTATACATAATCCATTCCGAATTGGCGATCGATATAGTTATAGGCATCTTTTAAGTAAAATCCGCGTGAGGTTGTGTTATGTGCATCCGAAGCAATGAGATGTGTTAAATTGGATTCAATGAGTTGTTTACAAAACTTCTGAATGTTTTTCCCAAATCGTCCAATAACACTTGAGGCAGTGATTTGTGTGCAAGCACCGTTCATTACCAATTTGTATAAGCGATCCGGTTGTTCAATAAACACCTGATTGCGCTCTGGATGAACAATGATTGGCACATACCCTTTCGTTTGAATGTCAAATAACAGTTGTTCAGCAAACGAAGGGATATGATTAGCCGGAAATTCGACTAATATGTATTGGCCAACAGGTACAATTTCACCGTTTTGTAAGTCTTCGATTAACTCCCCATATACACGAACCTCTTGACCAGGAAGTACGGTTAACGGAATTCCCGCTTTTTGAAGCTCACCATTCAAGGTTTCGACCTCTTTTGTTACGACGCTCTTTGGATTATTGTATCGGCCGTTTTGATGGTGAGGGGTCGCGACAATTGTGTTGATTCCTTCGTTTACTGCTGCCCGGGCCATCTCTAAGCTGTCCTCCAGACGTCCGGCCCCGTCATCGACATTCGGCAAGATATGACAATGGATATCAATCATCGAACCCCCTCCTTTAGTAATTATTTCTTACATTTAACTAACAGTATATTGCAATTTATAGGTCTTTTCTACTAAATTTTTTATTTTTTTCCATAATAATAGTAGTAACTTGATTGCTTCACTTTTTTGTTATTTAAAACGACCCCAAGTAGCTTCGCTTTTGATTTTTCTAATGCCTCTTTTGCTTTTTGCGCTTGCTCGATTTCCGTTTTTTCACTAGATACGACTAGCACCGTTCCGTCACAATGGTTTGCCAGTACTTGGGCATCCGTTACCGCAAGAACAGGTGGTGTGTCAAAAATGACGAGGTCAAATTCCTCATATACTTCTGCTAAAAATTGGTCCATCATCCGTGAACTTAACAGCTCGGCTGGGTTTGGAGGAATTGGGCCACTCGTTAACACGAATAAGTTCTTCTCGTCTGTATTGTTCACCGCTTCGCGTAACGTCAGTTGTTTCGTTAAAATGTTCGTTAATCCAAACGTGTTCGTTTGCGAAAACGTGTAATGAACGGTTGGTTTTCGTAAATCGGCATCGACTAACAACACCGATTTTCCTTGCTGGGCGAAGACGACGGCTAAGTTCGCGGCAGTCGTCGATTTTCCTTCCATTGGTCCGGATGATGTGACCAAAATCGAACGGATTTCTTGATCCACCGATGCAAATTGAATGTTTGTTCGAATCGTCCGATATTGTTCGGAAATTGGAGATTTCGGGTCGTACTTTGTGATTAACTTTCGTTTATTATTGGTTAATTGACGTTTTTTCTTAAGAGCCAATCGTCTCACCTCTTAACTTTGCCTTTCGGTCGGCACGACTAACTGATTTTTCTGCTTGCTGGTCTTCAATCATTGAAATAACCCCGAGTACTGGTAGTTCTAAATGCTTTTCAATATCTTGTTCTGTTTTAATCGTATTGTCTAAGTATTCTAATAAGAAGGCTAGTCCGATACCGGTCATTAAGCCAACAACCATCGCAATTGCAATGTTCAGTAACGGTTTCGGCTTCACTGGTGATTGGTTTGGAGTAACCGTGGCTTCCGCTAAAATGCTCACGTTGTCGACGTTCATAAGTTGCGTAATTTCTTTTTTAAACACTTGCGCAACCGTGTTGGCTATTTCAGCAGCGACATACGGATTCGGGTCTTGTACCGAAACATTGACGACTTGTGAGTTCTTTTCAGAAGTAACAGAGATTTTTTCGTTTAATTGGGAAGTCGTCATATCTAAGTCTAGTTCATCGATCACTTTATCTAAAATGGCTGGGCTTTTGATAATGACACTGTATGTATTAATCAGTTGTAAGTTTGTTTGGATTTCGTTGTAGCTGTATAACGCATTTTCGTTTTTCGCTTGGTTCACGAGAAGTTGTGTCGAAGATTGATAGATTGGTGTTAAAACAAAATAGCTAATAATTCCGCTTGTCATAACAGCAATAAGCGTAATAGAGATGATTAAGGATAGACGTTTCCGTAACGTTTCCATTAGTTCTTTTAAGCTAATCGTTTCTTCCATGACAGCCTCCTATTTTTTGTAAAAAAGTAGATCATTAGAATTATAACATCATTTATCGAAAAACTTGTTAATTAATGTTAAAATTTCAACAAGAATGTCGACTTTCCATATCATTTATTAAACAATAAAATTTTGGATTTTTGTAGAGGTTTTTCTTAATTGGTTTTAATTTCTATTGATTTCATCAGAATTTAGTAAAACGGGGTGAAATTGGTTTGCGGACAATTCTGACATCTGTTCTAGCAATTGGTTGTTTTTTGGTATTAATTTTTGGAAATCTTCATTGGGATAAACGTACAAGTGTGGGAGCGAGGCCAGAAAGTGATGTGGAAGGGTCTACAGTCGATAAAGAAGTACAGGAAGTCGAGAATAAGGCTGTAGCAAAAGAGGACGTGTTCGTGATTGCTCAGAATTGGCCGGAAAATGCGCGGACGGTGTTAGAGATGCGCTTAAAGGAAGGGGTTCCACTTCGGTTAGCAATCGTTGGGTCACCGGCGCTTGGTGGAGCGAATGGCTGGGCAGAACGGTTACAGAAGGAGCTTGTGTCACAGTTTGGCAATTCGGTGATCGAGGTTGGTGTTTTTACATACGATATGCATTCATTGGAGTTTGTCCAAGAAAAAGCTTATGAAGAAGTAGTAGAGTTTGAACCTGATGTGTTATTGTGGGAACCGTTGACACTGAAAGACAATGGGTTGGTCGTGATTGAACATTCGCATGAAAATATTTTGTTTGTGTTCGAACAGTTTACGGACAAGCCGGTTGTTATTTTACAGCCACCTCACCCAATTTATCAAGCGCGTTATTATCCTGTTCAGGTTGATGCATTGGCTAAGTTTGCAGAACAAGAAGGATTTACATATTTAAACCATTGGGAAGTGTGGCCGGATCCTAATAGTGAGGAAATACTGAATTATTTATTAGAGGATCAAAGTGCTCCGAACGAGCAGGGGCATGAGTTATGGTATGACTATTTAGCTAAAATTTTCTTGTCGGCGGAACAATAACCATTGTCAAAATGGGGGAGTTTCGGCTAATCTACAATTAAAATGGGTTTGAATTTTTTCGAGTGTACGAAGAAAGGAACATGAGTATGGCAGAACACTTGCGAAGTGATAGAAATAAAAAGAAAAAGCGTTGGTTGAAATGGATTGGGGTGTTCTTTCTAGTTGTTTTGTTGGCTGGAGGAGCGTATGTATATTCTGTGTTTAAGACGTTAAATGAGACGATTGAAACCATTCACGAACCGACGGAACGCGTAAAGTCGGATAAACGAGAAGAGGAACTCTCGTTGAAGAAAAAAGAACCGTTTTCGGTGTTGATGCTTGGGGTGGATGAGCGAAAAAATGATAGAGGACGTTCGGATACAATGATTGTGTTGACGGTGAATCCGAATGAGCCATCGATTCAAATGCTAAGTATTCCCCGTGACACGCGTACGTTGATTGTTGGAAAAGGGTTTGAAGATAAAATTAACCATGCGTATGCGTTTGGTGGTGTCGATATGGCCATCGCGACGGTGGAAAACTTTTTAGATATTCCGATTGATTACTATATTCAAGTGAATATGGAAGGGTTTAAGGATATTGTTGATGCGGTTGATGGTGTGACGGTTCAGAATGATTTTGCGTTTACGTATGAAGGTGTGCATTTTCCTAAAGGAGAACTGACTCTTAATGGCGAGGAAGCATTGAAGTTTTCGCGCATGCGCTATGAAGACCCACGAGGTGACTTCGGCCGTCAAGACCGTCAGCAAAAAATTATACAAGGGGTCATCAAAGAAGGCGCAAGCATTTCAAGCTTGTGGAACTACGGAGATATTTTTAACGCGATAAGTAAAAACGTAAAAACAAATATGTCGTTTGAAGAAATGGTAGAGATTCAGAAAAACTACCGAGAAGCGGGTAAACATATCGACCGCCACCAAATCTCTGGAAGCGGGAAAATGATCAACTCGGTGTGGTATCTTATTGTGCCTGATAAAGAAAAAGAACGTATTCAAACCTTATTAAAAGACCATCTTGAACTTAATTGATGGAACAACTTCTATGGAGAATACCAACGAATCTTATACTACAAATTAATGGTTAAGAAAAGGAGCCTTGTAGAGGGCTCCTTTTCTAGTTTAAAGGATTGGGGGACAGACCCGCGATGCTTTAAAGCACCGCGGGTCTGTCCCTCAACACGTTAATACTTTATAGAAACTGGGGACTGTCCCCCACTACTTTAAAGTATTTCATACTTACCATAAATTACATTCGACAAATTTTGTCGAATGATGTAGAATAAGTTTTGCGATAAGTTTTAGGTTGGTAAGCCATCCTTCGTTGGAAGGTGGGCTTACCCTTTTTTTTTATCGTTTTTTAGGGTTTATCAGTTGTTTGTTTTATTAGAAAATCTTTTCGACAAAATTCGAGTTTCCCCTTATCATTTGTCGAAATACCTTTCCTTATAGAGTTTATCTAACATAATTTAGTTCTTTTTTCTAGTAGAGGTAAATGAATAATACAATCACTTTAGTTATTTAACGGAGTGAGGGACTGTCCCTCACTCCGTTAAATTATTAAAAAGGACCGACCTATTCATTGAACTGCACCCCTTAAAGT